>DASRCD010000533.1:0-3024 GCA_035653315.1 Candidatus Angelobacter sp. | reverse complement strand
CTATTTAATATAGCAATTCGGGACGGAATTCGTCAACATGGCCGATCTGAAACCTGGGCGGATCGGATGAAAAGTACCAGCAAAGTTACCGAATCCTGCCGGAGTCCACATAAATCTTCCCGCTTAAAATCAAAATTAGCAGGTTTTTCGTCCATCTTTTAATTCTAGTGAACACTGGCTACCGCTCTTCAAACATTCGCGATTCTCTCGTCCTCCTGCTTTTCCATGTCCATTCCATCCCCGTGCCAATCTTGAACAATTCCCTGCAAGAATCTACACTGAACACTCTTCTTATATTATGCGCATTCAACTGAACCAGAATCTTGTGGCCAAAAAACCACGCCACGGACGTCGTATGCAGCCTTCAGCGATCCAAACTGCATTTTTATTTTTGCTGCTGCTCATCACCCTGGCTGGGTGTGGTGGGAAATCTTCCACCAACAATACGGTCTCTCAAGTCAATGTAAGCCCCGCTTCAGTTTCGCTGGTGGCCGGGCAGGTGGTCCAGATCAATGCCTCTGCGGTGAATGCAACCAATACCCCCGTGACCACCACCTTTACGTTCAATTCTTCGAATACCAGCGTTGCCTCCATTTCTCCGGCAGGGCTGGTTTGCGGCGGCGTATGGGACACTAATTTTGTGGTTTGTAATGGCAATGACACATCCGGAAATCCCATCAGCGGCACCGCAACATTAACCGTAACCGCACAGGGGATTACCAGCGGCCCGGTTTCAGTTTCTGTGCATCCTTCTGTTACCTCCGTCAGTGTGGATGCGCCCTCAGCCGGATGTTTTTCCGTTCTGCAAACGCACCAGTTTGTGGCCCATGCTTTCCATAATCAGACTGAGATCACGTCAACGGTGGGAAATATTACCTGGGCCCCATCTGCCGGTGCTGTTGTGACCATTGATGCAAACGGCTTGGCCACGGCCAGGGTGCCGGGGATTTCCGGCGTTGTCGCCAGTGTGGGGACAACCACCTCTCCCGCTGTTTTCTTCAAGACCTGCATGCCTGCGCAATTGATTTTGCATGGCGCGGGAGATCCGGCCAATGGCTTCACTTTTTCCAACACCATGAACGTAAGCGATACCAAGCAGGTACAGGTGGACATGATTGATGAGAATGGTGTTGTTGTCTCCCCTGCGCCGGTAACTATTTTCACTGATAACTCGACTGTCGCCACATTAGTGGGGACCACAGTAACGGCACAATCTCCTGGTGGCGCCGGGCTTACGGCATCTTGTGCTCCGCCCACCTGCGGCATCGGCTTGAATACCCCGGTTTACAGCAACCTTTACAGCATCTTTGTTAACGGCACCAGTCCAGTTACAAACACGATTTATGTTGCCAGTTCATTTCCGGTCCCGACTGGCACTATCATGCCTTTGATACCAATCGATGCCAGCAAAAATCCGCCAGTGGCAGGTGCGGCAATCCCATTGCCCGGGGTGCCAAACTCCATTGTTTTTGATCGTGCTGGTGATAAGGCTTATATAGGGACCAATATTGGTCTGGCAATTCTTACTACAGCTTCCAATACAGTTGCTCTTGCCACCCCAGTCCCGATTGGAAAAGTACTTGCTGTTTCTCCAGACGGGACCCAGGTCATTATTTCCAATTCCGCCAATGATCCTTCCACCAATGCTCCCATTGATGGCAACGCTTCTGAGCAGCGCGTGTGGGTCTTCAACCAGAGCACCAACACCATCACTACTTTCGTGTTGCCGGGAGCTGTAGCGGCAAGCTTCGACGAAGACGGATTTCGTGCCTACATTGGAGCCACAAATGGCAATGTCTATGTGTTTTCCAACCTCCTTACACTGGTAACGGAAAACATTGGCGGCTCCAACTCTAGCGTGGCTTCTCTCCCTTCCGGACCATTTGCCTACGTGGCGAATTCCGCCGGCCTGCAGACTATTGCCACATGCAACAATGTGCAGCAAACCGCCGCGCTCAATACTCCTACTCAATTAGTTGGCACGGCGAGGAATTCCGATCTGGTGGTTGCCGTGACTGCGACCGGCGTAGATATTCTCACTCCCAGCATCGCGCGCCTGGGTGTGCCACTGAATCTTACTGCCGCGAATTGTGCGCCCGGGATCAGCTATTCAAATCAGGTTGTCGACTATGGGCTGGGAGCGTTTACCGCGAACCAGCTTCTGGTGGCAAGCACCGGTTCACATATCGCCATTTTGCCTGCAAATATCAATAAAGTTCTGACTGCTGTTCCCGGTGTGGGTGGCGGGTTCGCTACTCTCCCCACCGGCGCCACACAGGCTTTCAACGGCGGCATGACCCCGGACGGAAATACTCTCTGGGTTGGCGTTGGTGGCACGAATACCGTGGACCGCATCAACCTGCAAGATAATATTGACGAAGTCCAGGTACCTACAACATTCCAGAAGGTTGATGGCTCTGCCGCGCCGCCAAACATTGTGGCCGTCCAGCCGAAATAACATTCAAAGGGGCCGTCAGTGAATCAATATCGCGGACGGCTCGCTCCTTCTCCCACCGGCTATCTTCATCTCGGACATGCGCGCACTTTCTGGATTGCCTGGCAACGCGCCCGTGCCGCTGCGGGTAAGCTTGTCTTCCGCAATGAAGATCTTGATTATCAGCGTTGCAAGCCGGAATTCGTCAATGCCATGTATGAAGACCTGCGCTGGCTCGGCTTGGATTGGGATGAAGGCCCGGATCTCTCATTTCAGTCTGGCAGTAGCTGCCAGATCCTGAATTCCCAGCTCTTGAGTCCCCAGCTCTTGAGTCCCCAGCTCTTGAGTCCTAAGCTAAGCGGCCCATTTGCGCCTTATTCGCAAAGCCAGCGGCGCAGCTTCTATCTTGCTGCCTGGCGCAAGCTGCGCGACGGCGGCTTCATCTACCCTTGCACCTGCTCCAGAAAAGATCTGGAAAGAGCGCTCTCCGCACCTCACGAAGAAGAAAAATATCGTGGAGCGCAGGCGCCCTCGCTTGCGTGCCCGAAGGAACATTCTGCGCAACCGGCGGCTGCGGTCCAATTCATTGC
>DASRCD010000532.1:0-7428 GCA_035653315.1 Candidatus Angelobacter sp. | reverse complement strand
CATCCGGGCCGCTGACAATCTTTTGCCCCACATTCAATCCCACGGGATGCAGAATGTAACGCTTTTCGCCGTCAGCATACGCCAGCAGCGCAATGCGCGCTGAGCGGTTAGGGTCGTACTCAACGGAAACCACGGTCGCGGGAACACCGGCCTTATCGCGCTTGAAATCAATCGCGCGCAGCTTGCGCTTGTGCCCGCCGCCACGATGCCAGATCGTGATGTCGCCGGAATTGCGGCGTCCGCCGGTGCGCAGCTTGATGCGCGTCAGCGGCTTGTGCGGTTTGTCGGTCGTCAACTCGTCATTGGTCAGCGTTGTCTTAAAACGCAATGACGGCGTAATCGGTCTGTATGTCTTAATACCCATAAAATCCAGCCTCTAGCTGCTAGCTCCTAGCTCTTTCCTTCTGTTGCTTCAGTTGTCGTGAAGCTCTCACGTTCAAGTGGTCGTTAACTTTTCAGCGCTAGCAGCTCGAAGCTAGCAGCCAGTAGCTTCTTACAAATTCTGGGCGTATTCCGGCATCTTCTCACCGGCCTTCAACCTTACGTAGGCCTTCTTCCAGTCCGGACGATAGCCGCTGAACTTGCCCCGGCGGCGCTCCTTGCCGGCAAAATTCGCCGTGCGCACCGTGTCCACTTTCACCTTGAAAATCTTCTGCACCGCTTCTTTCACTTCGGTCTTGGTTGCCGCGCCAGCCACTTCAAACACCAGCGTGCCCTGGTTCTCTTTTGCGCCCAGGCCCTTTTCCGTGATCACGGGCTTGCGGATAATCTGATAAGCACTCTTCATTACGCCACCTCCGCTTTACGCTTAGGGGCCGAGGCCTTCAGTGAATCCTGCAGCTTTTCCAGCGCCGGTTTGGAGAAAATCGCCGTCTCATAGCGCAGCAGATGATACGGATGGACCTGGCTGCCCGCCATCAATTCCACGCCGGGAATATTGCGCGAGCTCAACTCCAGATTGCGGTTCTCTTTCGCGCCATCTACCAGCAGCGCGGTCTTGCCCATGCCCAGCGTGACCAGTGATTTGCGGAACGCGGAAGTCTTCACCTCACCTAAATCAAAGCCTTCCACCACCATCAGCTTGCCGTCAGAAAGCTTGGAAGCCAGCGCGGAACGCAGCGCGCCCAGCAGCTTCTTCTTGGGGAACTGGTAGTCATAGGAGCGGGGCTGCGGTCCATGAACCGTTCCGCCATGACGCCATAGTGGCGACCGGATGGAGCCCACACGCGCGCGGCCTGTGCCTTTTTGCTTCCACAACTTCTTGCCCGCGCCCGATACCAGCTTCTTGTTCTTGGTGGCATGCGTGCCCGCACGCTGCGCCGCGCGATAATGCTTTACCGCTTCCCAGAGAAGGTCTTCATTGATACCGCCAAAGACCTCATCGGCCAGCTCCAGCGTGCCTGTCTTCTTGCCTTCTAAATTCACTACGTCAATTGTCGCCATTGTTTAACTCTTAGCTGCTAGCCACTCGCTGCTAGCTTTTGTATGTCCGTGCTTAGTAGTTAGTGCTTGGCCATAATCACAATTTGTTTCGCTGTCCTGAGCTGAATAGTTCTTCCAGGCACAGCTAAATACCAAGTACTAAATACCAATTACTATTTCTTTGCCTTACCCGCAGCAGCCTTCTTGGCGGCCTTCAACGGATCCAGCGTAGTTGATCCGGCAAAGCCACGACGCTCACGCGGTGGTTTCTTTGCTTTCAGGATCACGACATACGCGCCTTTGGGCCCAGGCACTGCGCCTTCCACCAAAAGCAGGTTGTCGTCAGTATCAATGCCGCGGACTTTCAGGTTGCGGACCGTAACCTGGTCCACGCCCATGTGTCCGGACATGCGCTGCCCGGGAAATGTGCGTGACGGAAATGATGATGCGCCAATCGAGCCCTGCACCTGGAACATGTGTCCGTGGGCCGCGGGACCGCCGCCAAAATGATGGCGCCGTACGACGCCGGCAAAGCCGCGCCCCTTGCTTACGCCAACCACGTCAACATATTTCTCGCTGTTGAAGATATCCACCAGCACCTTGGCGCCAACCTTCAGGCCGTTGCCATTGCCGTTTGCAGCCGCGCCATCGCCGCCTTCAGCCGACTGCTCGGCTGATTTGGCGGCCGCTTCCGGTGTGTCTTCCAGCGCCACTTCGCGCATGAACTTCACCGGAGGCAGATCGTGTTTGCCAAAGTGCCCCTGCATGGCCTTGCTGACGTTCTTGCCTTTTACAAACTCCACCAGGCCGATCTGCGCCGACTCGTATCCATCTTTATTCGCGCGCTTGATCTGCGTGATCACGCACGGCCCCGCTTGCAGGACTGTGACCGGATGGACTTCACCCTTGTCATCAAAGACCTGCGTCATGCCGATTTTTTTACCTAAAATTCCGCTGACCATGAGTTCCTCTCCTCATCATCCCTGTCTGGGACTGTAGGAAGCTTCTAGCCACTAGCTCCTGGTTAGAAGCCAGTGGCTAAAAGCCAGTAGCTATTTGTGTTCTTTTCCAAACGCCTTGATCTCCACATCCACGCCGGCCGGCAGGTCGAGCTTCATCAGCGCGTCCACCGTGTTCTGCGTCGGTTCAAGGATGTCGATCAGCCGCTTGTGCGTGCGGATCTCAAATGCCTCGCGTGACTTCTTGTCCACGTGGGGGGAGCGCAGCACGCAATATTTGTTTTTCACCGTGGGCAATGGAATCGGTCCGGCAATCTGCGCCCCGGTGCGTTTGGCTGTGTCGACAATCTCGCCCGTGGACTGGTCCAGGATGCGGTAGTCGTACGCTTTCAGCCGTATGCGAATTCTCTCTTTACCTATCAATGTCTTTTCCCTCTAAAGATCTCTGGTCAAACCCCACTTGAACTTGTGGCGGTTGCCCTTTTATAAATTGCCAAAATCGCCGTGATTGCCAAAATTGAAAATTTGCAAACCCAATTTCATTTCCACCAAAACTGCCAGTTTCAACCAAGCTGTTTTCACCACAGCTCTTCAATTGTCACTTTTGGCAATTTCGGCGATTCTGGCAATTCTCTTTTGCTCGATCCCGTTTTGCCGTTCCCTACTGAATGATCTCTGAAATCGTTCCCGCACCTACCGTCCTGCCGCCTTCACGGATGGCGAAACGCAGGCCTTTTTCCATGGCCACCGGCGTAATCAGCTCAATTGTCAGGGACACGTTATCGCCCGGCATCACCATCTCCGTTCCTGCCGGCAATTCGGCTACGCCCGTTACGTCTGTGGTGCGGAAGTAGAACTGTGGACGATAGCCTTTGAAGAACGGAGTATGACGTCCGCCTTCTTCCTTGTTCAATACGTAAATCTCGGCCTTGAACTTGGTGTGCGGCGTGATCGATCCGCCCTTGGCCAATACCATGCCGCGCTCTACATCTTCCTTGGCAATGCCGCGCAGCAGCAGTCCAGCATTGTCGCCCGCCAAGCCTTCATCCAGCTGCTTCTTGAACATTTCCACGCCCGTCACCACCGTCTTGCGCGTGTCGCGGAAGCCGACGATCTCCACTTCCTCGCCGACCTTCACCTTGCCGCGCTCAATACGGCCCGTAACCACGGTGCCACGGCCGGAGATAGAGAAGATATCTTCAATCGGCATCAGGAACGGCTTGTCAATGTCGCGTGCCGGTAGTGGAACGTTCTTGTCCACCGCATCCATCAGCTCGTCAATCTGTTTTTCCCACTTGGGATCGCCATTCAGCGCATTCAGCGCGCTCAGTCTTACCACCGGCACATCGTCGCCCGGAAACTTGTAGCTCTTGAGCAGTTCGCGTACTTCCAGTTCCACCAGGTCCAGCAGCTCAGCGTCATCCACAGCATCGCACTTGTTGAGTGCCACAACAATGTACGGCACACCTACCTGACGCGCCAGCAGCACGTGCTCGCGGGTCTGCGGCATCGGGCCATCAGTAGCCGCGACCACCAGAATCGCGCCATCCATCTGCGCCGCGCCGGTAATCATGTTCTTGATGTAGTCGGCGTGGCCGGGGCAATCGACGTGCGCATAGTGCCGGTTCGGCGTCTCATATTCCACGTGCGCCGTAGCAATCGTGATGCCGCGCTCGCGCTCTTCCGGCGCGTTATCAATTGAGGCAAAATCCCGGAACTTGATCTTCGGATTGTGCTTCGACAGCACCTTGGTGATCGCCGCCGTCAGCGTCGTCTTGCCATGGTCAATATGCCCAATCGTCCCTACGTTTACGTGCGGTTTGCTGCGATCAAATTTTTCTTTTGCCATTGCTAAAAGCTCCTCAAACTCTTGCGATTCCTACTGAATCAGCCTTTGCTGAACCAGAACGCGCCCAGGCGCGTCTCCGATTCGGTTAAACCTTCGAACTCTTTGTCCAGCCGCTCATACCCGGCCAGATTCTGCTGTTTGAACCTGCTAAATTCTTCTTCCGTCTGCCAGTAATCCAGCGTGAGAAAGCGAAAATCAACAGCAACATCCCTTACCAACTCCGTCTTGATGTAGCCTGCGGAACCACGGAAGAAACGCGCCCACGCTCCCTCAGGCCCGTACTTCTCCTGAAACTCAGCTGCCTTGTCCCGCCTTACCCGAAACTCCCATACGATCACGTATTCAGCTTCAGGCCTCGGCGAACTCATGCGGAAACCAATCCAGTTCCCTCATCGAAACCGCGATCATCCAGATAAAACAAGCCAAGAACTTTTTCCTGCTCAATCAGCTCTCGCCTGCCATCCAATCGCGAAACTGCTCAATCTCAAATTGCCGCTGCTCGCGAAACGCCTCAAAATCCCAATGTGACGTAATCGCGAACTTCATACCGCCGGATGTCAGTTACTATCAGCTCACATCCCTGATATCCATTCGCGCAAGACCGAACCAGATCACACCAGAGTCCGTCCTCTTTAAAGATCAGCTCAAAATCATGTTCGCAGCCGGTCCGCACCACAAACTCACGAACCACAACAAACCGTTTGGCCCCGGCCAGTTCACCTGGCCGCGCTTTTGCCCTGCACCTTGGCAATGATCTCTTCTGTCACCGCGCGCGGCGCTTCATCATAATGCGCAAAATGCATGGAGAACGTTGCCCGGCCCTGCGTGTTCGAGCGCATCTGGGTGGCGTAGCCAAACATTTCCGCCAGCGGCACCAGTGACTTGATCACCTGTGAGCCCGCGCGATGGTCAATGCCTTCAATGCGGCCGCGACGTGAATTCAGGTCGCCGATAATGGTCCCCATGAACTCTTCCGGCACCACAACTTCCACGCTCATGATCGGCTCCAGCAGCACCGGAGACGCCTTGCGCGCTGCTTCCTTAAATCCCATGGATGCAGCGATCTTAAACGCCATTTCATTTGAATCAACTTCGTGATAACTGCCGTCATACAGCGTAGCTTTCACGTCCACCAATTCGTATCCGGCAAGCACGCCGCCCTCAAGCGCTTCGCGAATGCCCTGCTCCACCGGCTTGATGTATTCCTTCGGCACCGAACCGCCGACGATCTCATTCACAAACTCAAAGCCCTTGCCTTTTTCGTTGGGCTCAACCCGCAGCTTCACGTGGCCGTACTGGCCGGAGCCACCGGTCTGGCGGATATATTTGCCTTCCGCTTCGGCATGCTTGCGTATGGTCTCGCGATACGCAACCTGCGGCTTGCCGACGTTGGCTTCAACCTTGTATTCGCGCTTCATGCGATCGACGATGATTTCCAGATGCAGCTCACCCATGCCGCTGATGATCGTCTGGCCAGAATCGGGATCGGTAGCCACTTTAAACGTGGGGTCTTCCTGCGCCAGGCGGTGCAATGCCACACCCATTTTTTCCTGGTCGCCTTTGGTCTTGGGTTCCACGGCAACCGAGATCACCGGAGCGTCAAACTCAATCGACTCCAGCAGGATCGGCGCTTTTTCCGAGCAAATCGTATCGCCAGTGGTAACGTTTTTCAGTCCCACGCAGGCGCAGATGTCGCCGGCAAAGATCTCGCTGATCTCTTCCCGCTTGTTGGCGTGCATCTTCAAAAGACGGCCAATGCGCTCGCTCTTGCCGCGCGTGGTGTTCAGCACACTGTCACCGGTCTTCAAGTGGCCGGAATAAACGCGCACAAAGGTCAGCTGCCCGACAAACGGATCAGCCATGATCTTGAAGGCCAGGCCGGAAAAAGGCTCATTGTCCTGGGTCTTGCGCGTCAGCTTGGTTTCCGGGTGGTCAGGATCAACGCCTTCGGTAGGAGGAATATCAACAGGCGAGGGCAGATAATCCACCACTGCATCCAGCAGCGTCTGCACGCCTTTATTCTTGAAGGCCGTTCCGCAGAGTACCGGGAACAGCTTGAGCCCGATCACGCTCTTGCGCAGTGAGGCGCGCAATTCAGCTTCCGTGATCGTCTCGCCTTCCAGGAATTTGTGCAGCATCTCGTCGTCATTTTCAGCCACTGACTCAACCAGCTGCGCGTGGAATGCTTCCGCCTTCTTCTTCAGGTCGGCGGGGATCTCTTCCACTTCATACTTCGCGCCCATGGTCTCATCGCGCCAGTAAATGGCCTTCATGCCGACCAGGTCGACAACGCCTTTAAAAGCTGCTTCTTGTCCAATGGGAATCTGAATGGCTACGGGGCGGGCATTCAAGCGCTTGCGGATGGTATCGACGGCATGCTCAAAATCAGCACCCATCTTGTCCATTTTGTTGATGAAGCAAATGCGCGGAACGCCGTATTTATCGGCCTGCCGCCATACGGTTTCAGACTGCGGCTCAACACCATGCACGGCGTCAAACACGGCGCACGCGCCATCCAGCACGCGCAGCGAGCGCTCCACTTCAGCGGTAAAGTCAACGTGGCCGGGAGTATCAATAATATTGATGCGAATATCGCGCCAGAAACAGGTGGTGGCGGCGGAGGTGATGGTAATGCCGCGCTCCTGCTCCTGCTCCATCCAATCCATGGTGGCGGTGCCTTCATGCACTTCACCAATGCGATGCGTAATGCCCGTGTAGAACAACACACGTTCAGTGGTAGTGGTCTTGCCGGCATCAATGTGGGCCATGATTCCGATGTTGCGGCAACGATCTAATGGTACTTGTCTGGGCACTTTAATATCCCTGAATTCCTGAAAAATCTGGTGTTAAAAATCTCTTCGTCTTTGTCAGCTTGAGCCGTTAGCTTTAGCCATTGGCTTTTAGCTCTTGCTCCAAGCTCTGCTGCACTTCGCCTTCTCCATGCTCCAGCTAAAGGCCAAGAGCTAATGGCTAAAGGCTTGTTTTACCAGCGATAATGCGCAAACGCCTTGTTGGCTTCCGCCATGCGATGCACGTCTTCTTTTTTCTTGATCGCCGCTCCGCGGCCATTGGCCGCATCCAGCAACTCATTGGTGAGCTTGTCCACCATGCCTTTTTCGCCGCGTTCGCGCGCATATCCAACAATCCAGCGAATGGCTAATGATGTACGCCTGTCCGGATTCACTTCCACCGGCACCT
>DASRCD010000531.1:0-11029 GCA_035653315.1 Candidatus Angelobacter sp. | reverse complement strand
TTCCCTCATGAAAGCACTGGGAACCAATGGTTCAACGAATCCCAGACTGAGAGCTATAGAATGCTTGGTCTGTGCAGCGTAACGGATATCTTCCAGTCTTGGGACCCGCAGCACGAATTTGAGGAGGTAATAAATTCAGCCAGGCGCTATCTCAAGCCAATCGCCAAAGGTGCTGCCGGCGCTCAAATGTAAGCCCAATACAGTTGCATGTACATGGCTGCTAGAGTCGAATGATGCTTCTGCCTGAAGGTCATTTTGCCTATTCAATGGAATGGCTTCCGTGATTTCCAATCACGTGCAACCAGATCAGAATTGCCGTGCCTAGCAGAGGCACAAGTAGTCCGGTTTTTAACGATCCTGTCCAGGTGGAAACAACTCCGGTAAGCCATGGCATGGTTGCTCCGCCCAGCCCTGCCAAGGCAAACATGGGACCTGCACGCGCCGTTTGCGTATGCTGAAAACGTGAGAGTAGGGCCACAGTGATGGGAAACACTGCCGCTAATCCAAGCCCAACTACAAGCCCTGCCGTAATAATCCATTGCCGTTCAGGCGAGGTAATCAAAATACACATGCTCAAGCCTGCGGCAATCAGCCCGGTAATTGCCACCTGACGTTCACTGAAGCGCTTTAATGCCAGCGGGGCAAGTCCCCGCCCTGCAAGCAGTCCTCCCCAAAAAAGTGATGGCGCCAGTATCCATTTTCCGCTTCCATTTGCGGAGACACGTTTTGCGAGCGTGGCAATCCATCCTCCCGCAGTAGATTCAATTGCCACATAAAGAAAAAACATAGCGCCCAGGATCGTAATGAATTTCCACTCGGAGCTTATCCGTTGAGGTTCAATGGGCTTTGTTGCAGATGCCAGGTTCGCATCCGATATCCATACCAGGCTTGCGGCAAAACAAATTAGCAGCAAACTCAAGACCATTAGGAACAATGAAACATGATTGTGCCGCGTGGCCGCATAGATTGCCACAGGACTCAAAACAGCCCCTATGCCCCAGAAAAGATTGACAAGACTCAAGGCGGATGCGCGGCGGCGCTGGTTGGCGTGGGAGATAAACAGATTTGTGGCAGGAATGGCAGCGCCAAAGCCAACACCTAATATCGTGGCACCCATCAAGGCATATTTCCATTCTGGCAATTCAAGCGCGCTCACGCCAAAGGCCATCAGGAGATAGGAAAATCCAATTGTGAAGCGAAAACCGCGCTGCGCCGCCAGAAAGCTGCTGAGGCTTACACCGGCAATCGACCCAAGGAATTGGGCGGTAAAAAAGTAGCCTGCTTGTGAATCGGAAAGTGTCCAGCGGAGAGCAAGAATTGGCAGAAGCGGCCCTGCCAATGTATTCACCGTTCCGGTCAGGATGAATCCTGCTGAAACAATCATTGTGAAAAATCTGGAAGTTCGCTTCTGGCTGCCGCTAACTTGAATTGGGATCACTGATTCCATTCTCGCTTAAGCGACCCTCCCCGCCAAATTTGCATTTTCTTCCGTTCCGATTTCACTGTTAAAACGCCTGCATTCGCTGGACGAGGTACACACCCCACGGTAAGATATTGGCACTTTGAATTGCATAAGCCCTGATTTTATTTCCTTAAACTGGTTTGAGGGAGAAACGTGCAATGCCCAGGCGCGTAGATAAGGCCAAGTCTGCTCCAGCTATTAGTTTGAAGCGCCTGGCAGACCACCTGAATTTAAGCCCAGGCACCATTTCCGTCGTATTAAATGGCGTTCCCAGGGCAGGCGAAATTCCACAAAAAACCCAGGAACGTATTTTTGCCGCCGCCAAAAAACTGAATTACCGTCCCAACCATGCTGCGCGCACGCTCAAAAATAAGCGCAGTTATACCATTGGGATCCTTGCTCCGGAAATAAGCGAAGGTTATGGCGCTCTTCTGCTGAATGCCATTGGTGAATACCTTATTGGCCATGGATATTTTTACCTTGTCGCCACACATGGGCGCAGGCCGGACCTGCTGGAAGAATATCCAAGAATACTGATGGAGCGTTCCGTAGAAGGCTTCATTGTGATTGATACGGCGCTGGAAAAGCCGCTGCCGCTTCCTGCTGTTGCCATTTCTGGCCATACCAAACTGGCAGGGCTCACCAATGTGGTGCTGGATCATGACCTTGCGGCAAAGTTGGCGATTGAACACATGGTGGAGCTGGGGCATAAAAAGATTGCGTTTATGAAAGGACAAGCATTCAGCTCTGACTCAGCGGAACGCTGGCGTTCTATTCAACAAGCTGCCACAAAGGCAGGCATTCCCGCTTCTGACGATTGGACATTCCAGTTAACCAAGCCGGGATTCTCCCCCGAGGTTAGCTATCCGGTAGTGCAGCAGTTTCTAAAAAAGAAAAAAGATTTCACCGCCCTGTTTGCTTATAACGATTTTTCCGCCATCGGCGCAGTCCGTTCCCTGCGCGATGCCGGCTTTCGCGTGCCGGAAGATGTTTCTGTGGTTGGGTTTGACGATGTCAACAGCGCGGCCTACCAGAACCCAAGCCTCACAACCATTCGCCAGCCCTGGCAGAAGATGGCCCAAATTGCCGCCATGACACTTCTGGATAAATTGAGTCACAAGCGAGTGCCAAAAGAAATTCTGGTGGAACCTGAATTAATTATCCGCGAGTCCACTGGCCCTTGCAGAAAAATTTCGACTTAATCCGCATCCGTTCAATCAACTCTATCAATACAAAGTAGATTTACCGTGTTCTTCCCATTGTGGCACCCAGGAAAGCAGGCGCGGATAAGTATTCGCCGGATAAAAAGAATTTTTGTTCCTGAATTATTTATTTTTACGGACAAAATATCCGGCAATTCAGCTGTTTTCCAGCAGCCTTCTTGAATCACTTATAAATTTTTTTAATCCTTGCTATTGACAAGACCATGCCCTCGGTGGCCAAATGTCATGCCAATAGTTACCAAAACGTTTTGGTAACGTTGCACGGCGAGCCTGGACTATGGCCATGGCCCCAATAAGAAAGCCGATTTCACAATGAGGCATGGCAGAACCGCCAGTGGCTTTGCTCGAACGTTGCGAGGTGGTGCCGGCAAATCAGAAAACCGGGCACGAGTTCAAAAGAACAAGGAGTGATCCAAATGAGAGGCATGGATGTTCACGCTAGAAAGTTCAATGCATTCCGGCAGCATCTGTTTGTGCCTGCCATCATCGTATGCGTATGTCTGCTTGCCGCCGTTCCAGCTTTTGCGCAGGTAACAACAGCTGACGTGCTGGGCACGGTCACGGACAACAGCGGCGCGGTCGTGCAGAACGGCAAAGTCACCATTACGAATACCGCCACCAACGTCTCACGCTCGGCGCAGACCAATGCCGAAGGCGAATACGTTTTCACATTCCTGCTTCCGGGCAGATACTCTGTGCGCGTGGAGGCCACCGGGTTCAAGGCCTTTATTGGCACCGTGACTATTTCTGCCGGTGATCGCGCCCGCGTTGACGCGCAAATGCAGGTAGGAGGGACTGGAGAAACAGTTGAAGTGGAAGCGACCACCCCGTTGCTGCAAACGGACAGCTCCACTGTGGGCGCAACGGTGACGCAGCGGGATGTGGAAGACCTGCCACTGCCTTCCCGTAATCTGATCAATCTGGTGCAGCTTGTGCCCGGCGCCAATGAAGCCGCCAGCATCAGCGGTTTGAGCAGCGGCCAGCGGCCAGATGACCGGCGTCAGACAAACTCATTTTCTGTGCATGGTCACGACGATATTCTTAACAATGAATTGATTGACGGAACCGACAATAACGAGCGCATCATCGGCACTATCGGCGTAAAACCTTCTATCGATGCTATCCAGGAAGTCTCCGTCCAAACCGATGACTATGCCCCCGAAGGCGGACGCACCCCCGGCGCGGTAGTCAATATCATCACCAAGACTGGCACAAATCACTTCCATGGCTCGTTATTTGAATTCTTCCAGAACAATGCCATGAACGCGCGGAATCCGTTTGATCCCAGTCCAAACCCCACAACGCCAATCAGTCCGCAATCGGAACTGCGGCAGAATGATTTTGGCGGCAGCTTTGGTGGCCCCATTTTCAAGGACAAAACGTTTTTCTTTGCTGCGGTTGAAGAGTTTCGCCAGGTGGCAGGCGTCCAGAATCCGATTTTCAGTTCCGTACCTACATTAGCCCAGGAACAGGCCGGGCCTGCCGCCATCGTAAATGCAAATCCAGCAACGGCCGGCTTGCCTGTGGACCCCATCGCGGCTAAACTTTTTACCCTCTTTCCTGCGCCAAACACCGGCGCGCCGGGCGCCACCGCCAACAACTTTGTTTTTGATCCCAACCGGACGCAATTCAGCACGACGGTGGACGCTCGTATTGATCACCACTTTGATGGGAATAATTTGTTGTACGGACGATATACCCTCAACAACGTGACCACGAATCTTCCGGACAACCTGCCGGCGGTCAACGTGGGCGGAACACTTGTCAGCCCAGGAAGCGGAGCGTTTGGATTTTCCGGGCCCGCGAAGGATGTTGCGCATAATTTCCAGCTGAACTACACGCACATCTTCACTCCTGCGCTCTTGTTGGAATTGAAAGCCGCCTACACGCGCATTGACAACTCTTCAAACTCATCCAATGCCGGTAAAAACCCGGCATCCCTTTTTGGTTTTCCCAGCAACATTAACTTCGGCCCATCGGCCACCGGTCTTCCCTTGATCCTGCTTCCCAACATTCAGGCGTTGGGAGATAGCCGCTTCATTCCGCTGGAAGACCTGAACAATACTTTTCAGTACAACGGTGCCGTTACCTATAACTTTGGCCGGCATAGCATCAAGGCGGGCGCTGCTCTGATTAGAAGACAGGCGCGCGAAGTACAAAGCGACAACGCAAATGGGCGCTTTAACTTTGGCTTGCCGGAAGACGGCGGTAATCCCGCCGCCGATCTGGCCAGCTTTCTCGTGGGAGCCTTTACCGGCGTGGCTCGGAGCGCAAGCCTTTTTGCTCCCGACTATCGCATGTGGGAACCTGGCTTCTTTGCCCAGGACAACTGGAAAGTAAGACCATGGCTCACCGTGAACTATGGCTTCCGCTATGACGTGTACACGCCGTTTACAGAAGTGCACAATCATATTTCCAACTTCGATCTGGCAACGGGGCAAGTGCTGATAGCTGGTGTAAATGGAGTTTCCGATACAGCTGGAATTAAAACCGATTATTCCAATTTCAGTCCCCGCGTCGGATTTGCCGCTTCCCTGGGACACGGCATGGTGGTCCGTGGCGGCTTTGGCCTGACTTATTTCCCTGGCAATTACACGTCAAACGCCGCCCTTAAAAATCCGCCGTTCACTTCCAACTTTGGGCCAAACTGCGGATCGCCTTTAGCCGTGCAACTGGAAACTGCGGCGGCAGCCGCTGGTCAAATCCAGCAATCGCAGGTACAGGTAAGCTGCGCAACAATAGCTGGTGCTCCAACCTCGCTGGCCGCCGGAATACCTGTTCCGGTTGGGCCTGATGTAAATAGCACAGTTGGCCTCAGTTATTCGGCAGTACAACTCGACCTGAAATCAGGTTCAGTTGATCAGTTCAACCTCATGGTTGAGAAACAATTCGGCCAGAACGTGCTCACGGTCGGATACGTTGGAGATATTGGGCATCATCTGCCTATGACGCTCAACAACGTAAACGTGCCGAATCCCACCGGGCTTACACCCGCTCAGATTCAGAACTTAACCACCAAACCATTCCCCAACGTTGGCGGCATTGGCGATTACATTAGCGAAGGCTCCTCGACATACCACGCGTTGCAGGTTTCTTTCCAGCGCCGGTATAGCAAGGGAATCACCATAGGGTCGAATTACACCTGGTCGCATTCAATTGACGACACAACAACGCTCAGCTTTGAAGGACAGGAAGGCTGGGGCAATGAAGATCCTTTTGATGTGCACGGGTTTGAAACCGCGAACAGCGATCTTGACCTGCGTCATCGCTTTGTTGCTTACACCACCTACGAACTGCCTTTCGGCAAGAACTTCAGCGGCATGCGTAAAACGATATTTGGTGGATGGCAAACCAATGCCATTCTGGTGTGGAATTCAGGCAGCCCATTTACCATTACTGACAACTTCACTGGGAATAGCCAGAACGTGTTTCCCGGTGCCGTAGGCGCCTCTGGGCCAGATCGTCCTCTTCAGATTGCGCCTGCAGAACTGCCAAATCCCAGCATTTCGGAATGGTTCAATCGTAACGCCTTTGTCATTCCGGGACCGGGTGTATTCGGGAATGCTCCGCGCAACGGCTTCTTCGGGCCGCATTTCCGCCACTTTGATTTTTCCTTCTTTAAGGACTTCCCACTGAAGGAAAGCGTAAGGCTGCAATTCCGCACCGAAATATTCAATATCACCAATACACCAAACTACTTTATCGCCAATAACCAGAACTCGGACTCTACAACAAACCTTGTTCCTTTGCAGGGGACAGCACCCAATCCAGCTTTCGGACAGATCATACGGACCAGCCCGAACTACACACCTCGTGCGATCCAGTTGGCACTGAAACTTCTGTTCTAAACAGGACGTTTCAGGTGGCTGCCATTGGAAAAACTACCGGCAAGTGCTCTCTGCCATTTGCCGGTAGTTTGAAATTCGATACTCATAATGAAAATATCAGGCTCTTTTAAGGGGATGCTATGGCCAGGATTTTGGCAAAGATTGTTTCTATATTTTTGATCACCTGTTGCGCTCTTTGCAGCCATGCTTCTGATGTGATTCCTCAAGCCGCGTGGCGTCGTCCCATCGGCCAGCCTCTCTCCACAGCATTGGGAAAGAAACCTGAAATCAAAGTAATGATTGATGATGGATATTGGCAGGGTGCTCCTGTTGGCGGGTTTGGCGCAGGAACGTTCTCACGCAGCTATCGTGGTGATTTTGTTCGCTGGCACATGAAGGCCGGAATCCATAAATACCAGAGCATTCCTGCAAACCAGTTCAGTGTTTTTGTGAAGCCTGAAGGTGGAAAAGCCATCGCAGAGGTGCTCTGCGCAGGCATGCCAAAGTCGGATGGTCTTTCCACATGGAACTGGAGCTATCCAGCTGGCTCCGGTGAGTACGCCGCTTTATATCCCAAGGCTTGGTTTGATTATCACAGCCAGGAACTGCCTGTGCACCTGGTGCTGGAACAGTTCTCTCCCGTTCTACCCGATAACTACAAAGAATCCAGCTATCCCGTGGCTCTCTACAATTGGTATGCCAGCAATGACACACAGCAGACAGAAACTGTTTCCATCATGTTTTCGTGGACCAATATGGTTGGCTGGTTCCGCGATACCAGTTCCAACTTCGATAACGTAATTAACGCGCAGAATACCAATCATTTTCGCAGCCAGCCAATGCAGAACGGCGCAATGAAAGGAATTGTCTTTGACCGCGTAAGGTCAAACAATGTGGTGCAGGAAGAATGGGATGGACAATTTGCCATCGCTGCTCTGGAAACGCCCGGAGTGGAAGTAAGCTATGTAAACACATTTCTACCGCAGTCTGATGGAAGTGAAGTCTGGAAGCCATTCTCGACCACCGGTACTCTGCCGAATACCAACCAGAGCTTTGCCACCAGTGACGAACAATTAGCTGGAGCTATTGCTGTGAAGTTCACGTTGCGCCCGGGAGAGAAGAAGATAATTCCCATGGTGCTCTCATGGGACCTCCCTGTGATCGAGTTTGGGATGGGACGTAAATGGCTGCGCCGCTATACGGATTTCTTTGGCACCAGTGGAACTCACGCCTGGGACATCGCCGCCACAGGATTGCGTGAAGACCAGAACTGGAGCCGCCAGATCGATGATTGGCAGGCAAAGTATGTTAACGATAATTCAAAGCCGGCTTGGTATCGCGGCATGTTGTTCAATGAAATGTACATTTTGGCTGATGGCGGCACGGTGTGGGCACATGAATTAAAGGGCCGGAATACTGATCGCGGCCCAAATGCCGAGATGGTCCATGACCCTAAATTGGGTATACGCGAAAGCTCATTCTCTTATCTTGAATGTTTTGACTATGCTTATTACGGAACTCTGGACGTTCGTTTTTACGGTTCCATGCCCCTGGTTAAATTCTGGCCTGAGATTGATAAGCAAGAAGTGCGTGAATTTGCCGCGACTGTGCCTGAGCAGGACACGGAAAAATATTTATGGCGATGGAAGCTGATATTCGAACATGAAACGGAGCTGATGCAGCGCAAGGTAGCCGGGGCACTGCCTCACGATTTGGGCAATCCCGTTGAGGATCCTTTTGCTGCCGCCAACCAATATCAATGGCAGGACTCCACGCACTGGAAAGACCTGAACACGAAGTTTGTTCTGCTTGTGTGGCGTGATTACGCGCTTACCGGCCGGCAGGACACAAAGTTCCTGAAAGAAACCTATGACAGCGTAAAGCAGGCCATGAAGTATATGCAGCAGTTTGATACCGACCATGATGGTCTTATTGAAAATGGCGGCTTTCCGGACCAGACCTATGACGTCTGGGTAACTCGCGGAGCCAGTGCTTATAGCGGCGGTCTATACCTTGCGGCATTACGCGCCACACAGGAAATTGCGCAATCCCTTGGCGATACCAGCACTGCCCAGGAATATAAAGACTTGTTTCAACGGGCCCAGGCAAGCTACATCCGGAAGCTCTGGAATGGCGAATATTTCAACTATGACGTGAGCAGCCCGTATCACACCAACATCATGGCAGACCAGCTCGCCGGACAGTGGTATGCCAACCTGACCGGGTTGGGTGATCTTGTGCCGCAGAAGATGCGGCAATCCGCCATGCGCAAGGTTTTTGATTTTAACGTAAAGAAATTTGCTAATGGCGAACTTGGAGCGTTGAACGGAATGTCCACAGACGGAACGCCTCTTACCATCAATGAGCAGGTGCAGGAAGTATGGACAGGCACAACTTTTGCCGTGGCGTCAGAGATGATGGCGGAAGGCATGGTTCAGGAAGGTTACGCCACGGCCAAAGGAATATATAACGGAGTGTATGAGAGATTTGGCTATTGGTTTCGTACCCCAGAGGCATGGGGGCTGGACGGGCATTACCGCGCTGGCATGTATATGCGCCCCGGCGCAATCTGGTCAATGGAAATTGTGAATGAACAGCAGGGCAAATCTCCGGTGCAAGCTTCAGGCGGACAGAAATAGATTGAGCTGACCATTTTAATTTTATGGAGCCTTGATGCCCACATCCCACGTGACCCACAAGGTCCTTTCCACGGCGGATATTCTTGTCATTGGTTTGTATTTCTGCGTGGTTTTTGCCATTGGCTTTTATTTTTCACGCAAGGAACGCACGTCCACGGATTACTTTTTGGCTGGCCGCAATGTAGGCTGGTTCGCCATTGGCGCATCATTATTTGTTTCAAATATTTCCACGGAACATTTTATCGGTCTTGCCGGCTCAGGCGCATCCAGCGGGCTTGCCGTGGGCCATTTTGAATGGCTCGCTTGTTTCATGCTGCTGATTCTGGGCTGGGTGTTTGTGCCCTTTTACCGGCGCTCCAATGTTTTTACCATGCCGGAATTTCTGGAACGCCGGTTCAATCGCTCCTGCGCCACGTATCTGGCCAGCATCTCCGTGATTGCTTATGTGTTCACAAAAATTTCCGTTCACTTGTATGCGGCTGCTGTTGTGCTGGAGCGCGTGGTGGGCTGGAGCCCGCTGACCTCAGCAGTGATTCTGGTGATCGCCACGGGAATTTATACTATTTCCGGAGGACTTGCCGCCGTCATTTATACAGACCTGGTGCAGACGCTGATTCTGGTTGCGGGCGCGGTAATTCTTACGCTGCTGGGATTACATCAGGTAGGCGGGTTTGGCGCGCTGCGCGCCTCGCTGCCGGCGGATTACTTTCACATGATCAAGCCCGCCAGTGACAGCGCATTTCCCTGGACTGGAATCTTTTTCGGCGCGCCGATTCTTGGCATATGGTATTGGTGCACAGATCAGGTAATGGTGCAACGCGTGCTTTCAGCGCGCAGTGAAGGTAATGCCAAGGCCGCAACAATCTTTGCCGGCTTCCTGAAGATTCTGCCGGTCTTTATTCTTGTTCTTCCGGGCTTGATTGCTGTTGCGCTTTATCGCGAACTTTTTCAGTTCGGGCCGAATGGTCAGGTGCTGAATGGCGACATTGCTTTTCCCACAATGATTGTGAACCTGCTGCCCAGCGGCCTGGTGGGACTCATGATTGCCGCATTGCTTGCAGCATTAATGGGCGCAATGAGCTCAGTGTTTAACTCAGCGTCAACATTAATCACGCTGGACTTCTATAAAAAATTCCGCCCGGAAGCGACAGAGAAAAACCTGGTAAGGTTTGGCCAGGCCGCCACGGGAGTCATGGTGCTGCTGGGACTGCTCTGGGTCCCGTTCATTCATCTCATCAGCAGCCAGCTCTATATTTATTTGCAAAGCGTACAGGCATACATAAGCCCGCCCATTGCCGCATGCTTCGTGTTGGGGATTTTATGGCCACGGCTGAATGGCACAGGCGCATTTGCTTCTTTGCTCACAGGCTTTGTTCTGGGAGCGCTCCGGTTCTGCATGGAATTAAAAGAGCGTTCAGCTGGCGGTCATTATTTCACTTCTGGAATCACGGCTTGGTTGGTAAATATCAACTTCCTGCATTACGCGATCTTTATGTTTGCCGTGTGTTCTATTGTTTTAATAGCGGTGAGCCTTACCACTAAAGCGCCGGAACGTTCCCGGTTGAGGGGATTGACGTTTGCCACTGCAACGCAAAAGCTCGATATACAACCCGTGGGATATGCAGCCGAAAATCGACTCCCGGCTGAAAACCCAATGGAACATCGCTTAAATGTGGCTTTTAGTTTATTGCTTGCCCTGAGCGTGATCGGGCTTTGGATCTATTTCCGGTAAGTCAATGCTGATCCAGAGTCTTCAATCCGTTATGAACCGTGAACAGGCCCTGCGTAAGCTGTCGCCTCCAGACGTCGCAGGCTTGTTTCGTCACCTGACAATGGGCAAGCTCATGGGCGTGGCTGAAATCTATATTCCGTATCGCC
>DASRCD010000530.1:0-7684 GCA_035653315.1 Candidatus Angelobacter sp. | reverse complement strand
TACGTCCCCATCATCCTGGCCATGACCATCATGTCAAAGAATCCGGCGCAATACGGCCTGGATGTCATTGAACCCGACCCGCCCATGGAATATGACGTGGTGAAGGTCAATTATCCGGTGGACCTGCGGCTGGCGGCGGATTGCGTGGATGTACCAGTGGAACATTTGATCGAGCTGAACCCGAGCCTGTTGCGCCGTACTACGCCGAAAGACCAGCCTTATGATTTGCACTTGCCGCTAGGGACCAAAGAAAAATTCCAGACCGCGATTGCCAAAATCCCTGCCGAGAAGCGCGTGGTATGGAGGTATTACAAAGTCCAGCCCGGGGAGACGCTAGCAGGAGTAGCGCGCAAATTCAGGGTTACAGAACGCGCTTTGATTCAGGCCAATAATTTACAGGGAACAAGCATTCAAACCGAAGCGAAGCTGGTGATTCCGGTGAGCGGGGCCGGAACGAGCGGCAAAATTGTTTATTCCCGTTATGCTTCCCATTACAAAACCCACACCGGAGATACGGTGCAGAGCGTGGCGGAAGATTTTGGCGTGCCGGCAGACCGGCTGCGCCGCTGGAATGGCTTGAAAGGAAACGAGTTACGTCACGGGCGGGTGCTGATTGTGTATAAGCCGCTCGGCCCAGGCGAGGCTGACAAGGCCCCAAAACGGCGCAAAAAAACTGCCGGCAAAACATCTAAAACCAAATCCGCCACCGGCGCGGCCGCAACAAAGAAACAATCTCTCAGCGCAAAAAGCCAATGAGCTTGATTATTCCCGCGCACCATTGCAAACTGGAATGCGGTAAAGGTTGACACGCAATTCATCTGACTTGATATAATCCGCGCCTGTTGTATAAGCGGATTGTGACGCGGTCGCGGCCTAAAAATTTTCTGGAGGAAACATGAGCTTTTACGATGAGACCCTCAAGGCAAGACGTGAGGATGATATGGATGACGACTACGGTGACACCGGCAACTACGGTGGCGGCTCAACAGAAGAAGAGGATTACGAAGAAGAAGAGGAAGAATCCATTGGCGCCGAAGGCGGCGGCGATGATGTAGACGATACAGAAGACGAGTCCATGGAGGACGACGCCGAAGAGACAAGCGCACCCGCGCGCAGCAGCAGCGGCGGAGGCGGTGGTGGCGGAAGCAAAAAGAAAAGCGCTAAGAAGAAAGCGGCCAAAAAGGCTCCGGCAAAGAAAAAGTCTGCCGCAAAAAAGAAGAGCGCCGGCAAGAAAGGCGGGAGTTCTCGCGGCAAGAAAGCTCCGGCAAAGAAAGCCGCCAAAAAGAAAAGCGGCGGAACAAAAAAGAAATCGGCCAAGAAAAAAGGCCGCCGGTAATTCCGTTTTCAATGCATTAAGAAAGGCCGCGAGAACATCGCGGCCTTTGTTTTTGCTAATCAATTATGCAAGCTACGCGTAAATTCCGCGGAGCCGGATGGTATGGGCCACGCGGCTGATCGCCAGCATGTATGCGGCAATGCGGTTGTTTACGTTGTGAGTTTCAGAGAACTGCACCACGCTTTCAAACGCTTCGCGCAGGATAAACTCCAGTTGCTCGTTTACGGCGGATTCTTTCCAGAAATAACCCTGACGGTCCTGCACCCATTCAAAGTAGGAAGCAGTAACGCCGCCGGCGTTGGCAAGAATGTCTGGAATCACGAAGACTTTCTTATCGGCAAGAATTTCATCAGCGGAAGCAGTGGTAGGACCATTCGCGCCTTCGCAAATGATCTTGGCCTTGATGCCTGCCGCGTTCTGGCTGGTGATGACGTTTTCTGTAGCAGCGGGAATCAGGATGTCACAGTCAGCCTGCAATAGTTGCTTGGGATCAGCCTCTTCCGCTTCTGAGAAGCCCACGATGGTCTTGTTGCGGTCCCGATGTTCGAGCAGCGCGTCAATATCAATGCCGTTTCGATTGAACAGGCCGCCATCATATTCAGCAATGCCAATGATCTTATAGCCGGCATCAGACATGAGCTTGGCCGCGTTTGAGCCAACGTTGCCGAAACCCTGGACCACCACACGCGTGGATTCACGGCTCAGGTCAAATTTTCTGAGAGCTTCATCGCAGTTGATCATCACGCCACGGCCGGTAGCTTCACGCCGTCCGCGAGACCCGCCAATGTTGATTGGTTTGCCAGTCACCACCGCAGTCACGGTCTGCCGCATGTGCATGGAAAATGTGTCCATCATCCAGGCCATGGTCTGTTCATTGGTGTTCATGTCAGGCGCCGGGACGTCTTTTTCAGGGCCCAAAAATTCAATCAACTCGGCGGTGTAGCGGCGCGTCATTTTTTCCAGTTCAGACTGGCTCAGCTTTTTCGGATCGACAATGATTCCGCCCTTGGCGCCGCCAAAGGGGATGTTCACGACGGCGCATTTCCATGTCATCCAACTGGCCAGGGCGCGCACCTCGTCAAGCGTCACGTCCGGCGCATAGCGGACGCCGCCCTTTGCCGGGCCACGCGCAATAGAATGCTGTACACGAAAGCCGGTAAAAACCTCCAGCGTCCCATTGTCCATTGACACGGGAATATGCACGATAATTTCACGCTGCGGGTAGCGCAGAATCTTCCACAAACCTTCATCCAGATTTAGTTTCTGCGCGGCAAAATCAAAGCGAGCTGCCTGTGCCTCCCAGGGGTTCAGCTCCTGCTCAAGCGATACGGTTTTCATTATTACTCCAAGGGATTTTCAACAGAAAAGTATTTACCAGAGTTGCCAACAGGCCGGAGGGACCCGGCATCCGTACTGTATACTATACTCACAGCACAAGCATGTCCCGGGCAAGCCGGTCTTAGTTCCTGGCTATTATATAGCCTGACTCCCTGATTACCCCCTTACAGGAGGAAACTAACTCGGTACGTCCCTTGACCGGGTTAGCGATTGCTGGCTGCTGATGGATTGATCCTTCTGGAAGCCCGAAAGGTTTCCTTTCTCAATCCGTTTTATGGCACGGAAGGGGGCTCTCACCAATCCCTCTCACAATACCGCTTGAAGTTGTAGCCTCCTGCCCAATTGCAGGCTTGGGCGCGACAGGGGGAATGATGGCAAGAGTACTTCTGGTAACTTACATTCGGGAACTCATAGGGGAGCAGGAGACCATTCTGCGCAATGCCGGCTATGACGTTGTAGTCACGTCTTCCTTCGCTGAATCCTCTCAGGCCATTGAAAATCAGGTTTTCGATCTCTCCATGATGGGCTTCAGCATTCCTGTAGCAGAGCGTAATCAGCTGGCTCAGGCCTTTAAACAGGCTAATCCCGCGGCCAAGATCATCATGATCTACTTCAAAAGCCTGCAGAACACTGAGCTTGCCGACGCAATCTTGCAAACCACCGCAACTCCCCAAGAGATTCTTACCGCAGTCAATTACCTGTTAAGAAAAGAAAATGACGAGCGGCCCCGCGCCTGCTGAACTTGCTGTGAAGCAGTTTGTCTCCGTTATGGAGATCATTCATACCCTGATCACCGATTTGAGTATGATGTCCAATGCCATGACTACTCTCTCTCAGGCACAAAAAGCTGAACGACTTCTGGAACTTCACCATGCCGCAACTCCCGTAATTCTCATTAACGCCTGGGACGCAGCCAGTGCCGCTATGATTGCTCATTGTGGGCTTCCTGCGATTGCCAGCAGCAGCGCCGCGTGTGCCAACGCTCTTGGCTTTCCAGACGGCCAGCATATTCCCTGGCCGCAAATGCTTGATGCCGTCAGCCGCATTGTGCAGGCCGTAAACGTTCCCGTTACGGCAGATATTGAATCCGGATTCGCCGCTAACGCGCAGCAGCTTGAAGATTCCATCACGCCGATCATTGAAGCCGGCGCTGTGGGCGTGAACCTGGAAGATGTCCAGCCCGGACAAGATGCTAGAGGCCCGCTTTTTCCGCTGGCTGAACAGCTTGAGCGCATCAAGGCCGCCCGCCACGCGGCGGAAGCCAAAAAAATTCATCTCGTCATCAACGCCCGTACTGACGCCTACTGGCAAGCTGGCGTCTCGCCGGATGAAGCACTGCGCAACACGCTTGAACGCGGCAAAGCCTATATGAAAGCCGGGGCCGACTGCATCTTTGTTCCCGGCCTGCGCAATCCTGACCATATCCGGCAGGTGGTTCAGCACTGGCAATCGCCAGTAAACATTCTCGCCGGGCCTGAGGTGCCATCCATTCCTGAACTCACACGTCTGGGCGTTAAGCGCATCAGCTACGGCTCGGGTCCTCATCGCGCAGCCATGGGCTTGCTGCGCCGGATCGCCGATGAAGCCAACTCCACTGGCACATTCAATGCGCTAGTGGATGGCGCAGTGCCGTATGCAGAGATCAATGGATTATTCAGGAAATAGGCATTGGAACAGGAGGGCTGCTGGTTCTGAATCCTGCAGCATGCATGCGCAATATCTTAGCCGCCTGCCGCCAGCTTTCTATCCAGTTCCAGCTTTTCCTGTTTCAGCCGAAGCAGCGCGGCTACATCATTCCTGCGTTCTGCTTCCACTATGCGGCGTTTTATCTCGCTTTCGCGTTGGCTTAACTGCGTCTTATGGCGCAACGCCTCCAGTGATCCCTGCAATAGCTCTGGCGTCAGCGGTTCATCTTCCTGCATGATGATTTTCGCCAGCAATTGCCTGTCACTATCGCTTAACGGCATTGCCATTGGATCATTAAAGCCTTCATCGCGTTCCATCGCCAGGGCATTCTCATAGATCGCCTGAAGCAAGCGCTCACATTGCAAACCTTCATGCAGGCGTTCGTCCGCCAGAGCGCACAAAGCCACGGAGCGTAAACCCGCCTCATCGGCAATTGTGGATGAGGCAGCACGCACCAGAATCTTTTCCGCGAGCATTAGGTTTGTTTGCATGACACTTTTCACGGTGTTCGCTGCCCGGTTCACCGCAGCCGCCTTAAATTCCTGCCGCAGCACGTTTGTATCAATCCCTAATTTCTGCGCAATATCGCCGGCCAGGCTGTCGCGCACAATCCTGCTGGGAACGCGATGAATATGCGGCAAAAGATAATTCACCGCGTTCTTCTTTCCTTCCGGCGTTCTCACCGGGAACATTTGCAGCGCGCGTTCCACCAGGTAATCAAAATATTTTGGCGCGCCTTTCAGGGCTTTGGCGTAAGCTTCTGCGCCGTTTTTGCGGATAAACAGGTCAGGATCGTATCCGGCTTCAAGCCGCAGAATTTTTACGTTGAACTCTTCTTCCACCAGCATTGCCAGCGACCGGTCGGTCGCGGCTGCGCCCGCCGTATCAGGATCAAAATTCACCACAATATTTTTGCTGAAGCGTCCCAGCAGCCGCACCTGAGTTTCAGTAAAGGCCGTGCCGGAACTCGCCGCCACATTATGAAAGCCCGCGGAGTACACCGCAATGCAATCCATCTGGCCTTCCACCAGGATCGTGTACTCAACTTTGCGGATCGCCTCTTTTGCCTTGTCCAGGTTATAGAGCACGCGGCTTTTGGAATAAATCGGCGTTTCCGGCGAATTCAAATATTTTGGCCCGGACTTTTCATCTTTCGTCAGAGTGCGGCCCGTAAAGGCAATCACCTTCCCGTTTTCCTGCGCGATCGGAAACATAATGCGGTTGCGGAACTTTGAATACATTGCGCCCGCATCCGTGCCTTCCTTCCATGAAAACAAGCCAGAGGCGCGCATCAACTCCTCATTAAAATCGCCCTTCAAGCGATCTTTCAATAGAAAGCCTGAATCGGGCGCATATCCAATGCGAAACGTCCGGATCGTCTCCTCTGTCAACCCTCGGCCAGAGAGATATTGCCGCGCATGCGCGCCCTCAGGCCGGCGAAGCTGGTCTTCAAAGAACCTGCACGCAACCTCATGCATTTCAATCAGCGCGCCGCGCTGTTTAGCGTCTTCCGCCTCATGCTCAGAGCTGTACTGCGTTTTAGGCAGCGGAATGCCGAGCTTCTGCGCCAGCAGCCGAACCGCTTCGCCAAAACTTACCTTTTCAATTTCCTGGATAAACTTGAAAACATCGCCCGATTTGCCGCAGCCAAAGCAATGGAAGAACTGCCGGGCGGCGTGCACAGAAAAAGATGGTGTCTTCTCATTATGGAAAGGACATAACCCGCTGAAGTTCTGCGCTCCCGCTTTCTTCAGCTTCACATAGTCGCCCACCACGCGAACTATGTCCGCCTGCTGCCGTACAGTTTCCTTGAAGTCGTTTGCGGTGGTCACTGGCAGTGGTTGTCCTGACCAGTATTATCTCTTTTCTTACCTGCCAGTGAAATGCCAACCTTGCTGTGCAAAACAGGGATTTCCTGTTGAAAAGCAGCATGGCGGTCCATGGGAACCGGCGTTCATGCAAATACAAATGCGCTGTCAGCATTAATTACGCTGCAATGTTCTCAGTGACGTTGGAGTTTGGATGAATTGGCTCAGCCAGTATGTCCCAGTTTTGGGCGGAAGCCCGCGCCTGTGCAAGCACGTTTATAGGAGCGGCATCACCGGAGAAAAGCAGCACCTTACATTTTGGAAACCGGGTGCGCACTGCCATTGCCACTTCCGTACCGTTTTTGTCCGGCACCATTACCGCGCTCAACAACAGATCGGGTTCAATGATCTCCGCCAGTTCAAGCGCTCTTTTACCGGAATATGAGGTGTACACATCAAACCCATATTGTTCAAGAATCACGGTCAGGCTGTCTGCAATGAATCTCCTGACATCCAGGACCAGAATTTTGTGTTTTTTGGGAACGTCTTTATTTATCAGATGAATTGCGTTTTTATTCGAAGCCATTTGTGGATTCTAGGCTCTTAAGTGATTATGCGGGGATGTCAACTTCCGCCAGAAAATGCGACAGCAAATAGGCATGATGCGAATAGCGCCCGGCGCATCAACTACCCAATTTGCTGGCCCAGACGTTCTCCATTGACCATAGTGCGCTGAGCGCCAGGACTCGGCATCCATCCCGGCGCAGATTTGCTCGGACGAGTGGCAGCCCGGTTATCTTTGGGGTTTAAAGCTGACTCTCTTCCGGAATGCGTGAGCGCCCATTTCAAGGCAAAACCGCCCACCAACTTAAGCGCGGAGCGCAGAAGGCCAAAGCTCTTTTTTCGTCGCGCCGGCAGAAGCGATGGCAGCACCAGTCCGCAGAGCACTGCGCCCATCCAAAAGTGCGTGGCATATTTGCCTGCCACCAGCGGCCGCGCTGTTTCTCCTGATGTGGCAAGATATCCGGCCAGAGCGCCACTTTCACAGATCACAGCCGCACGCTCTATTTTTTGCAGCACTCGTACGGAAGCGGTGTCTTCTGATATTTCCGCAACAAAAGAAAGTGCTGCTGCCGCCATGCTGATGGAGCTACAGGAAATCAGCGCGCCAAGAAATCTGCTGCGCGTCCACACGGGCGTGCTGGTGGTGGAAAGCAGGACGCCGGGATAGCTGATCATGGTCATTGCGCCTGGCAGTCCGGCTACAGCAATGGGTTTGGTAGGTAGATGCTGAAAAAATTCCGGCACCGGGTCAGTCCAGGGCAAATTATCCTGCGTGGCCTGCTGGGCGGCCAACAGCGTTACTGGAAGGCTATAAGCAGTCAGCGCCCATGCTCCCAGATTCATTGGAGAAAGTGGCTTGAAGACCCGCAGCATGTGATGAAAACGTTCAGGACGGCCAAGGTCGGCAATTAAAAGCGGCGGCGCAGGAACAATAAACACGAAGGAAAGATAA
>DASRCD010000529.1:0-3260 GCA_035653315.1 Candidatus Angelobacter sp. | reverse complement strand
TAAGTTTTTATCTGGTGGGAGGACGAAAACTGGATGCGGTGGTGCAAACGCTGAGCGCGCCGGAAGGACTGCGAGTCTCCATTTACAGCGCGCCAGAACAGGGCCAGGGTGAACTCATTGGGCCTTCCAGGGAAAACCTTGCTTCTGCCCAGGTAAAAGATCTGGTGCAAAAAGTCCTGGACCAGCGCGTGGAAGCTTCCGCCACCATTGATTCCGGCCCGGCATTGACGCAGGAAGAAATTCTACATGCCATCCCTCTGCCCGGATATACAGACCGCGTGCCTGCGGTGCTGCTGGTAGGCAACTCACTGGAGCAGGAATTGCTGCTGGAAAATCGCATCAGAAACATCAGCCTGATCATTGCCGGAGTAGCGGTATTTGTTGGCGTGATCGTCAGCGGTATTGTTGCCGCGCGCGTGAGCAGGCCGGTCAGGGACCTGGCAGAAGCGGCCACGGAAATCGGACACGGAAATTGGGGCGTGCGTGTGGAAACTTCAGGCAAGGATGAAATTGGCAGGCTTGCCCTGGCATTTAATCAGATGACGGAAGAACTTGTAGGCCAGCGAGAAAGACTGGTGCAGAGCGAACGTGTGGCTGCGTGGCGTGAACTGGCACGACGACTGGCGCATGAGTTGAAAAACCCTCTCTTTCCCCTACAAATTACGGTGGAAAACCTGCTGCGCGCGCGTGAAAGCTCACCTCAGGACTTTGATGAAGTTTTTCGTGAGAGCACAAGCACGCTGCTGGCCGAAATCAGCAACCTGAAGACCATCATCGGGCGCTTTAGTGATTTTTCCAAAATGCCCGCGCCGCAGTTCCAGGCCGTGGACCTGAATGAAATGCTGCGCAGCGTGGTACAGCTTTTTCAGGGCCAGTTCAATCGTGAACCGGCGCGTATTAAGGCAGAATTGCAACTGGAAAATATTCCTGCGGTCAGCGCTGATCCGGTGTTGCTGCGGCGCGTGGTGGAAAACCTGGTGCTGAACGCGATTGATGCCATGCCCAAAGGCGGAACTCTTACTTTTCGCACGGCAGCCGCGGATAAATTTGTCCGGTTAGACATTGCAGATAGCGGCATGGGCTTGACGCCTGAAGAATGCGAGCGGCTTTTTACCCCGTACTACACCACCAAGCAGCACGGCACAGGGCTGGGGCTGGCGATTGCGCAGTCCGTTGTGAGCGACCACCATGGCCGCATCAGCGTAAGCAGCAGAAAAAATCAGGGAACCACGTTCCATGTGGAGTTGCCGGTGTGGGATGGTAGGTAGAATCTATAAATACAGCCTGAATATACGGGTACAGAGAGGAATAGCGAAAGAAAGCAATTGGCAAATAGCAATTAGCCAACCTGGTGAGATCAAGCTAATTGCTAACTGCTAATTACTAATTGCTGAAACATGAAAGCCCATCTCCTCATTATCGATGATGACGCTAATACGCTGGCGTCGCTTTCCCGCGCGTTTCGACTGGCGGGGCATGAAGCCACGGTTTGCGACAGTCCGGTGAAAGCGCTGGAAATGGTCAAGTCAGAAAAATTTGACCTGATCTTTTCTGACGTGGTCATGCCGGTAATGGACGGGCTTTCACTGCTGGAACAGATCAAGGCGGCAGGTGTGACCACGCCGGTGGTCATGATGTCCGGCCAGGCGCATATTGAAATGGCGGTAAAAGCCACGCGGCTGGGTGCGCTGGATTTTCTGGAAAAACCTCTCTCCACTGACAAGCTTTTGCTCACTGTGCAGAACGCGCTGCAAATGGAGCGGCTGAAGCAGGAGAACAAACAGCTCCGGCAGCAGCTTGGCGGCTCAGGCATTGTTTTTACCGGAGAAAAAATGCGCAAGCTGCTGGCGCAGGTGGAGCGTGTGGCCGCCAGTGAGACGCGCGTCTGCATTCTGGGCGAAACCGGCACAGGCAAAGAATTGATCGCGCGTACGATCCATGAAAAAAGCAATCGCCACAATGGACCTTATGTCACATTGAATTGCGCGGCTGTACCGGCTGAGCTGATTGAGTCCGAATTGTTTGGACACGAGAAAGGCTCATTCACCGGCGCGGCATCGCGGCATATTGGCAAATTTGAGCAGGCGCATGAAGGCACGCTGTTTCTGGATGAGATCGGCGACATGCCGCTGGCCATGCAGGCCAAGCTGCTGCGCGTGCTGGAACAGGGTGAAGTGGAGCGCATTGGCGGCGACAAGCCCATTAAGGTGAGTGTCCGCGTGGTGGTGGCTACGCATCGCAAGTTGGAAGAGCAGGTGAAGCAGGGCAATTTCCGGCAGGACCTTTTTCATCGTATTTATGTTTTTCCGATCATTCTGCCGCGGTTGCGAGAACGCCCGGAAGATATTCCCGCGCTGGCTGCGCATTTTGCCGCGCAGATTGTGAAGCAAAACAACTGGAAGGACATTACCTTCAGTCCTGAAGCCTTGCAGGCATTGCAGGCGCATGCGTGGCCGGGGAACATCCGCGAGCTGCGCAATGTGGTGGAACGGCTGCTGCTCTTTGCGGAAAGCGATACCGTCACTGCGGCAACAATCCAGGCTGCCTTGCCTTCCTCGGTGGCCGCTGGTGAAGCCGGGATTGCCGCGCCCGGCACGGGCACATTAGCTGAGCGTGTTGACCAGGTGGAGCGGCAGATAATTCTGGAAGAGATCAAACGTAATCATCAGAACATTACCAACACGGCAAAGGCGCTGGGGCTAGAGCGAAGCCATCTTTATAAAAAGTGCCAGCAACTTGGAATTGACCTGAAGGATCTGCGCAAATAAGCAGATAGGTTGCCTGCCATCGGTAACAGAACCAATGTTTCCCCACACCGCCAGTTTAAGCAGAGTACAACCGCGGGGCTGAGAATCGCGTCACACAAGGGTAAAGCTGGTATGTCGGGCCAGTGCGGGGTACGCGTAGAAAGATTTTTTTGACACTGCGGCCTGCTTCAGTGTCAATGGGCTCCTTGAATATTCACTTGAGTTGGATTTGCTGCTTCGGCAATTTCGCGCTTAGCCCCTTGCTTGCAATTGAAAAATCAGGACACAAGTTTTTCTGTGTTCTAAGTGTCATTCTTTTGCCCGGCCCAGTTAATAAAAGGAGAAATGCCAATGAAGCGCATAGGAATTTGGGGTACCACGGTACTGTTTGCGATGTTTGGGTTCACGGCGATGGTCCGCGCACAGGAACAACACGATGAGAAAGCCGCTCCGGAAAAGCACCAGGAAGAAGCGAAGCCGGCAGAGAAGCCGCATCAGGATGAGAAGGCGCCT
>DASRCD010000528.1:0-15479 GCA_035653315.1 Candidatus Angelobacter sp. | reverse complement strand
CTTCATCAGCGTAAAGCTTGTTTAAGCCCTGTTGAATTCCGGCATCGCTGCCGGTGAACCCGCGCACCAGTTCTGCCCAGCGTTGCGCCAGCGCTCTTGCTTTTTCACTGGCTGGATCAGTCTTATCCGCGATTGCCGCTTCCGCGTCGCTGATTAATCTTTTCCAGTCCTGTTCTACTTTTGCCTGCATCTCCGGTGTCCAGGTGCGCGCATTTTCGGCGATTCTGGCTTGCGCTTCCTCGCTGTAATATTTCTTTGCCCATTCCATGCTGTTCTGCCTTTCCATTGCCTCAATGATTTTTTTCAAAGCCGCCAGATCCGGCGCAGCGCCGGATTGCAATGATTTTTCTGCTTCTTCAATGGCGCGGATTGCCGCTTCAACCTGCAAGCGTTTATCGAGCAGCAATCTGCGCTGAAAGCGGAGAGTCGATCTCAAATCCAGATCGCCCCGGTCCAGCAGGTCTTTGATCTGCCTGAGAGGCAAGCCGATGAATTTGAGCGTGACAATTTGCTGCAAGCGGGCAAAATCGCGTTCGTTGTACAAGCGGTATCCTGCCTCTGTACGGCCGCTCGGCTTGAGCAGCCCCAAGCGGTCATAGTGATGCAGTGTTCGCACCGTGACGCCCGCTTTTTCAGCAAATTCACTGACCCGGTACACCGGATTTCCTCTCGGCATTCATGTTGCGGTATGACGTAACGTCAGAGGCAAGCAGATTTTTCTTAAGACGAAGCAAGAATCCCGCCGGTAAGCCTTTTAATTGACCCTGGCCTCTCGTTCTATGAACCCAGCTTGAAATAATCTTTAATTTCTTGTGTATCATAGAGTTTCCTTGCTTTGCCCGTGATAAAAAAGCAGCTTCGGGCAGCAGAACACCAGCTACTTGCATCCCAATACTTGAACGGCAGGTTCCTGTTCCCCCATGTGGAAGATTAAAGCCTTTCTTTTCATTTCGATTTTGAGTTTTTCCCTGTATGGCCTGGGAGCCAAACTGCGCCAGGTTGCGTTAATTGACCTGCCGGGAAGCCCTGGCTTTAACCAGGTGACCATGGCCAATGGCCAGGTAGTAGTCACGCGTCCGGGGACCAACACCATTGAAATATTCAGCCCGGTAAAGCGCCGTGTCATCGCCCGCATCTCGCAGATCAGTGACCCTCGCGGAATCGCCGTGGACGATGAAGGCGGCACCATGTACATTGCGCTGGCCGGGAACAGCAGCATTGCCGTGGTGGATACGCGGAGTTGGAGCGTGGAAAAGGTGATCCCGGTGCAGCACCGTCCGGAAAGAGTGCTCTGGGTTCCTCAGCTAAAGGCGCTTTATGTCACCAGCGTGCTGGATCGCACGTTGAGCGTAATTGATCTGCGCACAGCTTCAGAAAGCTCCGTGCTTGAGTTGAATGCACTACCGCAGGACATGCTTTATGACCGTGCGCGGCAGGCCCTGCTTCTCAGCTTGCAGGACCTGAACCAGATTGCAATTATTGACCAGACAAATAAGATCATTGGCCGCTTCAAGCTTGTGGCTTCTGAGCCCACGGGAATGGTCCTGGACGACCAGCGGCGCCGCTTATATGTTGCCGTCCGTTATGCAGTGCTTGCGCTCAATGCCGATACGGGCGCTGAACTTTCCCGTATTCCCGCTCCCGGCGGAACGGATGCTCTGGTCTTGGACCCGAACGGTAATCTTTTATATGCCGCTTCCGGCGATGGAGCGGTGCTGGCTATCGACCTTAACCGTAACATCGTGGACCACGAGCTGCCAACGGACGTAAAGGGTTACAGCATTGCGTATGATCCAGCGCACAAGATGCTCTTTTTACCCGGTGGCCGTGAAGGGCGCTCCAAAATGGTGATCTTGAGTCCTTCCGGTGTTACGGAGCAGAACAAGTTGCAGAATGCCGCTGGCCCTCTTGATTCGCAGCAAAATGCTCCGCAGACAGCGATGAATAAAATCAATAAATAAGCTTATCCACGCTTGCCGCAAAGTGAATCAAGTTTCTGCGGATTTCATTAACCCACGTACTTCCTTTACTTGCGTTCCAAAATACGACGAACCATTACTAGCTGTCCCAGATGATAGGCATTATGGTCGGCTACCAGCAGCGCTTCACGCAGTAGTGTTTGTCCATCGCCGTTAGGGATTGGGGCAAGTAAATCGACTTCCGGGTTGTTGACCAGATCGCTTATTTCCTTCAGATCAGCCAATATTTGCTTCACGCTTTTGTCCCAGGCTTGATCATTGGGCGGAGCTTCAGTCTTTGGCCAGTACTCATCCGGCCACTTTGGGGACTTATGTTTTGCGTCTTTGCTGAACTCTAAAATGTCCCACTGCGCAATGCGGATATGCTCGAGCAACTGCCATGGTGTATGCGGCGCGCCCTCAGGTTTCACGCCCCGCAGTTCACTGGGGAAGTCTTGAATTGAGCTGGAAAGATCAACATGGGCCTCAGCTTTGGTGAGCAGATTGGTTACATGCTGGCGTAACGGATCAGGTTTTTTCATAAATACTTGGATGATGGCTGGTTCGCAAGAGAGGCAAAACATGTTGCCAATATTGAATTGCGCAATTGGCAAATATTTATCGGGATAGAGAAACGAAAAGACGGTGGTTCACAGTGAATCCGCAAAGGAGAACAGTAACAACCTGAAACACTGATGAAATAAAAAAGGCCGCACCATTCAAGGTGCGGCCATTGGGGAGCGTACCCAAACAGCTATTGTTTATCTGACCCGTCTTGCAATCATCTGCCATGCAGTTCCGTTCCAGAACAAGAGACCGCGTACCTGCACCGTCGCGCCATTTGCTACTGTCACGCGAGAGTCAGTAGAGGAATTCCTGGTTACGTGCACCACTGTCTGTCCGGAGATGGTTCTCAGGGCGGAATCCGCAGCCAGGTTCAGATCAAAAGTGGTCGCCGTCGCGTTTGCCACGGTGCCGGAAACGCCCTGCTGCTGCAGGTTGATCTTATCTGGTGTGATTGCGCCATTTGCCGCAGGCACCGTCGCATCCGTATCCACTTCAATGCGCTGGCCCTGGTGAATCGTCGTGTTGTCAAAGGTAAGTCCGGATGGAATGTTGCCGCCGAATCCGTTGCCGCTCTTCACGCGGAACTTGCTGGCTTGCAGCCCGGCAATGTTTACGGTGAAAGTAGCGCCGACCTTTGTATCATCCATGCCGCTGCCGATTCCGTCCTGCGCCGTTACGGTGAGCGTGGTGCCGCTGATGGCGGTGATCAGGCCTTCCACTTCCGCGCCATTCTGGCTTTCCAGGCCTTCCACTTCCTTGGCGAAGAGTGAGCCATCAGACTTGGTGAAGCCTTCCACGGTGACCACCTGGTTCAACAAGCCGGCTACGCCGGTAACGCCATCACTAAATTCCGTCGTGTTGTCCGTGTTGAAGGTCAGCGATGAACCGGTGCCTACTTTCAAAGTAAAGCTGGATCCATTCACGGCGGTCACTGTGCCCTGAATATCTTCAATTTCACCATCATCATCCTGCTCGGCGTTTTGCGCGCCGGGGACTTTGGAGGTGATGCTGAAAGAAGTGGGGCCAAAGCTGATACCGGAAATTGTAGTGCCGGTGGTGGTAACGGAGTTTGCCACGTTCACGTCAATGCTCAAAACCAGCGGGCTGGTACCGATCGTCAGGTTTGGAGTGAGCGGAACCGTAATAGAGGCGCTGGCCGGGCCGTTGATGTGCACCGGCGTGCCTGTGCTGTTCAGGAACGTAAGCTCAGAGTTGACCAGCGTGAGATTGGCCGCCGTGAATGTGCCCTGGGGCAGATTGCCAATGACGAACGGTTCAAACTTTCCGGATTCGTGCGTTAATTCAATGCGATTATTGGCAGGCACGCTGACGGTAACTGCCGCGCCTCCGCCCGCCGGCGTGAGCGACAAGGAAGAGACAGAAACTTCAAAAGAGATAACGCTATCGGCAGGCGCATCGCCAAAGCGGACCTGCGTGGAAGCTGTTCCGGCGGGCGTGGTTGGATTTGAACTTGTAGCGGAAGATCCGCCACCGCCACATCCCACGGCAAATGTGAACATGGCAGCAAGAACTGAAGAAAAGATCAGCATGGTTACTGGACCCAAAGAAGGCTTGTGATTCTGTGTACGCATTTTAAATTTCTCTCCTCATTTTGGGGACCAAGCTATTTAGAGAACGTGAGCTATGTCTCAGTCCACCCGTCGAAAAAGTTGGTGCAATTTCGGCTCTGGTCTATAGGACACTCGTTTGTTTCACCGTGGAACAACATTAGAAAAACTAATGTTTTTTATGCTATGAAACGCGGAGGTGTACAGATTTTTCCCGCCGGAAGACACTGCCTGCCGCCGTGAGTGAGTGTGAGCCTGTTACCTATATAGTGGCGGAGGTTTCAAGAAAAAATATGGAGCAGCGCAGGAGGAATTTACCTTAATCAGGAGCATTCACCGGTACTGAATTCTTCAAACTTGCCGCCCGGTCCTGCACATTATGTTTGTCAGGACCGGGCGGCCTTATGTTTTCTAGGAAGGAACACTTAAGAAGACCTTGGTGCGGGTCGGGTTGGGTTTAACCGTGGAGGTAAGTTTGAGTGATGAACCTCGCGCATTTGCCGGGGGTTGGGTTAATGCAATCAGCTTGTCAAAAACGCTGAATATGGCATTGGTGCGCATTCCTGCATCAATGAGCGAGAAGCTATCAGAAAAAGCTTTCATCTTGGCAGCAAATGCATTTGGATCAAGCTGAGTGCTGGACTGGACAAGCGTTTGTAGCCCTAAGACTGCCGCAACCAATTCATCCTCATTGCGGAAGAAGTTTGCCAGCACCGAAATTTGCGGGCGGTTCAGTACAACCGTGCTGGGATTAGTGATGGAAGAAAAGGGCGACGGGTCCACAGTGAACTCGCGCGTGGTGAATACATTGGTGAATTGCGCGCCCTCAGTCCGCCATGCATTAAACACAGCCTGCGTGGAATAAGCCCATCCGATGTCTGCCAGTCCTTCATCAGTTACCAGCGTTCCAAGCGTTACCAGCCGCATCACGTTCCTGATCGTGTCTTCCGGCGTTGTCACGCTGAAAATTTTGACAATCGCCTGGTCCGTAAACTGGACCTGATAGTCAGCCGCCACATCGCCGTAATCCACTTTGCCGCCACTGGTTTCTGATTCCATAAAGGGGACCACTGCATCCACGGTTGCGTTGACCAAATCAAATTGTTTGGCAAATCCAAGAAAGTCAGCCAATCTTTGCTTGCTGGCTTTGGTGTTCTCCAGCGTCAACTGATAGCTGGCGGACATGCTCGTTACCGTGTCCATCAGATATTTTCTGCTCTTGCTGTCAAAGGCAGGCGGCGTTTGAATGCTGCCCTGGGTTTCTCCGATAAGCCGCAACAGAAAACTGGCATGCAGTTGTTGCGTATTTTTCTGGATGTCTTCCGTGCTTTTCAGGTCAATGGTGGTAAAGACCGTGATAGTGCCGTTGTCGCCGGGGACAATCTGCTGCTGCTGCTGTGACAGGACCACTGACTCCACCGAAGAATAGTTGAAGTTGGTATGCCATCCCGCAATATTAAAAGTCACTTTGCTGGTGCGGGTGAGCTGGCTGAGCAGGGTCCCGCCCATGATGCGATAGCTGGCCGTAAGCGGCGCTTCCATAACACCGGTAAAATCGCCGCGTGAAACCTGATGAAGAACATTGCCGGCCGTTGCCGGATTTACTTCAATCTCCAGCAGGACATCATTCTCGCTGGCGCGCGTGTATTCAGCATGCAGAGCGAGTGACGCGGTCTGGTTCAGTGTCTCTTGTAGTGCGGCATACAGTTTGTTCTCAAGGTTGCTGAGATTCTGCAAAGCCGCCAGGACTTTATTCAGGTCAGTGGGCTTCACGCTATCAATGGCTCGCCCGATGATGCGCTGCACAAAGCCATTCAACTCGTCATCCGCTTTCTGCTTGAGACCATCAATGGTGGTAATGCCGGAAAGCTTGTTGAGGAACGTGTCCATTGAAAACTTGCTCTTAGCCAGAGCAATGTACTTTTTGATCAGCGAATGCGCATCGTCCTGAAGCAGGGAAAGGGCATCTTCCACGCGTCCATTAAAGATGTCGAGTATCGGCTGGGTGAGCGAATCTCCAGCGGGATCTTTCAAGTTGGCTTTTCCGAGAATCCATGAGAGTGGATCGCCGCCGGTCAGCTCTTCAATGTATTTCGTCAAATTACTGTTGGTGTAAAGCGTGGCAAGCTGGTCCAGCGAGGTAAGGTGCCGCAGTTGGGTCAACGCATTGACCAGTGCGGGTTCTCCCTGGGAAAAATATTTATCAAAGAGATTGATGGCGGTAGTGTCCAGGTTTTGCGCGTCCGTCACAATCGTGTGGGCATCCGCCAGCAGCTTGGCAAATTCAGTATCGGAAAGCTGATCAATGCCCTTCCCTACCCATTCCGTTATAAAACTTTGGGAAAGGCTATCGAGTGCGCTTTTGAGATCCGCGGGAGATTTACTGGAGATGATCTGCTGGGCGAAGTTGACCCAGTTTTTGGCGTTCACACCCACCAGCGCGCCAAGAAATTCCTGTGCGCTTCCTGGCAGGCCGTTTGACTGAGTCTTGAGTCCAACAGTTACATCTGCCGCAAAGCCTAGCTGGTTGCTATGTTTCTTCTGCACGCTTACGTGGATCCAGTTTGGGTCTGTATCGCCGGACCGAAGCTGAATGGAAAAATTCCCTGCAATGGCTGCTGTCATCCCCAGTTTGCCCAGCAGGCTGAGGGAATAGCTTTCCGATAAAAGAAGGTGTGCGATATCCAGGGAGTGGCTGCCCTGCATCTGGTATCCAGCGGAGACAGTCAACCCAAAGTTCAGGTATCCACCATATTCCAGGTAGATCACCTCGCCGGGATGGAGCGGCCCGGCAACGCTGGAAGGTGGGCGCAGATTAGTAACCAAATCCGTGAGAACCGATCCCAGTAATTGGTTATTGTCATAGGCGCGGCTGAACCAGAACTCTCCATCTGCCCCGGCTTTGAGCTCTCCACCGGCTGAAAGCGAGGCGTAAGTATAGGAAACCGCAGCGTCGGCATCTGCTTTGGCTGCAATGTCCAGCGCCAGGATAAATTTGTGCGGGTTCGCGTCAAAAAACTTGTCTAAGCCATGCGCGCTCAGGTCCTTGTCTGCCGTGAAGTAGGACTTCAAAGTAGCTGTTGTGCCGCCGGAAACACTCAATTTCAAATCGTTGTTCGCGCCGAATTTAAAGTCGGGCGATCCTGATGCGTTAAAGCTTGCATTCATTAACGTGGATGAAGCAGGATCCAGCGGCTTATCCAGTGGCAATTCCTGCACGTTGATGTCAATGGAACCTGTTCCGCTGTTCAAAAAATGAAGATCGTCTTTTTTAATGGAAAGTGATGGCACGAACACTCCTTACCTATTGCTAAGACACACGTCTTGCAGATTGAAAGAACGTAGAGCTGTACTATATCTCTTTTCACCAATGAATAATTTCAAGGAGATGATTTAGTTCGGGAGAGCCATGCCGAACAGAATGCGACGGCGCCTGGAGCGCAGATACAGGCACATCAAAGTCGTATGAAAAATTATGCAACTTGGTGCAATATCGTTGTCCCATAACGGACAACAATGCCAAGCGCCTTCCTATTCGCCGCTTGGCATTGAGAGGGATGAATACTGCCAGGTCAGGCAGCTTTTCGTCTCGACTGCGTCCGCCGCCCGCCTGTTGTTTTTGTTCCAGATTTTTTGCGAGCGCGGGCAGCGCTTTTGGCTTGCCGCGATAGCGCCTTGTGCGATGCCGCCGAACGTGGTTCGCGTTTTAACGCACGTTCGCTGCTGCGGGAACGTTTAGTGGAGGCAGATTTCTTTTTGCGGCTGTGTCCGGCTTTGGTATCGCGCTCCGCCGCTTTTCGCGTTTTTTCTGATACGCGTCCTTTTTTCGGCGGAGGCAGGTCCACGCCGGAACGGCGCGCTTTAGAGAGTCCAATGGCAATTGCCTGCTTCGCGGAAGCAGCACCGTGTTTGCCTTCACGGATGTGATGAATCTCTTCGCGCACAAATTCACCCGCCTGTGTGCTGGGCGATTTGCCTTCCCGCTTGTCCTCTTCGACCCGTTTCAGCGTTTCTTTTTCCGGCATCGTCTTCTCCTGTTGGTTGTGATGCGCTGCGATGATTTGCAGGATTGCCTGCTCTCCGCAAGCAGATGAATGGGACTAAATAGACAGCTTCTGGCTGCGGCGTTATGCTGCTGGCATGGCGTTTGAATCCATCCGGCTGATCACGTTTGATTGCTATGGAACGTTAATTGATTGGGAAAATGGAATGCTGAACGTGATGCGGCCCATGTTCTCCCGCGATGGCAGGAGTATTCGTGACGCTGAACTTCTGAAGTCATACGGTGAGATCGAAGCAGAGATTGAAAGCGGCAACTATTTGCCGTACCGGCAAGTATTGATGCAAGCGGTCCTGGAAATGGGCCGAAGATTCAACGTGCCGGTTTCCGCTGAACAAGGCACTGATTTTGCTGAGTCGATAATGCGGTGGGAACCATTTGCGGATACTGTGCCCGCATTGCAATTACTGGCAGGCAGGTTTCAACTGGGGATCATCTCAAATGTGGATGATGATTTATTTGCGAAGACAAGAAAGAAACTGTCGCCAGTGGAGTTTGCTTTTGTAGTCACGGCGCAGCAGATGCGGAGTTACAAGCCTTCCTTCCGGAACTTTGAAGAAGCCATCCAGCGCAGCGGCCTGAAGAAAGATCAAATCCTGCATGCGGCACAGAGCCTTTACCATGATATTGCGCCCGCGAATGCGCTTGGTATCAGAAACGTGTGGGTCAATCGACCGTCAGCATATCCGGGAGCAGGCGCGGCGAAGCGCGGCACAGCCCAGCCGGAATTTGAAGTGAGAACCCTGGCCGAACTGGTTACGCTTCTCAACTCTGCAAGCGCATAATTCTAAGCAGCAGATTCAGACTGCCTGGGAAAGAGCATGGGCTCTAACAGGACTTGGCGGGTTTCTTCCGAGGTGAGGCGTTCATCCGCGGAATAAAATTCCACCCTGCCCATGCGCGATTGCCGCATGGACAGCATGCCGCCTTCAGGGACTCCGGCCGTCTGCTGGTTAATGGCGGAATAATCATAGCGTACAGTGTGGTTCTCGAAATCAGCCGTAAGAACCAATTCAAGTCCTGAAGCAGGGTTGCTCACGCGGTACTGGTTGTCACCGCTGGCAGCATAGTCGGCATTGGAGCCGTGAGCATTAAACTCAGCAACGTCGGCCCGGAGTTCCTCGCCCAGCTTTAGCCAACGTTCCCTGGCTGCTGCGGTAAAGCGGTCTTCTGAAGCGGCTTGATTGCTGTCTGTTTTTTGTGAAGTTTGAAGGAGATGTTCCTGTATCCAGCCCATGCCTATTAGATGTTTTCTGGCAGCAACCCGGATGGCTGGCGCGGGCAGCTTTCACAAGGCTAGGATGGCATTTATGGTCGATCAGATTCCGGCCGAACTTCATGCGCCTGTATGTTCCTTGATATATCGCAAGTCGATATGTTATTTTGAAAGCCTTCCGGGAACCCGGCCTGTCCGCTGAATGCCGGTCAGGCAGCGGTGATGTTGCACAGCAATTTTTTTCGTGCATTTGAAGCAGGATAGTGTTAGCCTCTGTGCGAAAATAAAAGAGAATCATGGGTACGCGCTGTCCACGAAAACGCAGACAGCATCCTGGTTCGTTCGCAGCAGTTGCTCCGACTGCCTTCGTACTGCTGCTAACACAATTTGAACGCCACTTCATAGAGATGAGGACCTAAGGCCATGGGTACGCTCTCCTTTCTTGATCGCAGTCACTCTGTCGCAAAACCTGGATTCAGCCGCTGGCTTGTTCCCCCGGCTGCGCTTGCCATTCACCTGGCAATCGGGCAGGTTTATGCCTTTAGCGTGTTTAAGAAGCCATTAAATTATCTGATCCAGGTGCAAACAGCAGGTGGCGGATTGAAAGCCCTACCCGGTGTGGATAGCCCGAATCCCGCCGACTGGAAATTTACCGATCTTGGCTGGATTTTCAGTATTGCCATTGTTTTTCTGGGCTTGTCTGCCGCCGTTTTTGGCAAATGGCTGGAAAAAGCCGGACCGCGCAAAGCCATGTTTGCTTCGGCGGTGTGTTTCAGCAGCGGATTTTTCATTTCGGCGATAGGGGTCCAGACGCACCAGTTGTGGCTAATTTATCTGGGTTATGGAGTGATCGGCGGCATTGGCCTGGGCCTTGGATACATTTCGCCTGTCTCTACGCTGATTAAATGGTTCCCTGACCGTCCCGGTATGGCAACAGGCATGGCGATTATGGGATTTGGCGGCGGAGCGCTGATCGGCTCTCCTTTGGCCACCAATCTCATGGCGGCCTTCAAAACCAATAATGACCTGGGCGTGGAGAAGACGTTCCTAGCCATGGGAGCTATTTATTTCGTGGCTATGATGTTTGGCGTGTTCACAGTCCGCGTGCCAGCACAGGGCTGGAAACCGGAAAACTGGACCGCCCCGGTCAAGCCTAAAGCTCTGGTGACCACGCACAATGTTGAAGTCAATACCGCTTTCAGCACTCCGCAGTTCTGGTGTCTCTGGGTTGTGTTGTGCATGAACGTGACAGCGGGAATTGGTATCCTGGAGCAGGCTTCACCCATGATTCAGGAGCTATTCAAGGGCAGGATTAGCCCGGCAGCCGCAGGCGGCTTTGTCGCATTGCTGAGCCTTTTCAACATGCTTGGACGATTCTTCTGGTCTTCTGTTTCCGACTATATCGGCCGCAAGAACACCTATTTTGTGTTCTTTGTTCTGGGTGCGATTCTTTACGCCTTTGCTCCGCGCACCGGCATGAGCGGCTTGAATAGCGTACCCCTATTTGTCATCACTACGGCCATTATTTTGACTATGTATGGTGGTGGCTTTGCTACGATTCCTGCTTACCTGCGAGACCTGTTCGGAACCATGGAAGTAGGCGCGATCCATGGGCGCTTGCTTACCGCATGGTCAGCCGCTGGAATTTTCGGCCCAGTGCTGGTGAATTACATTCGGGAATACCAGAAAAATCACGGTGTGCCGCTGGCCGATTCTTATTCCACCGTGCTTTACGTAATGGTGGGCCTGCTGATTGTTGGCTTACTCGCCAACCTGGCGGTGCGTCCAGTGAACCCGAAATACTGGTACAACGCTGAAACAACAGATAGCAACACTGTCGCCGTGCAGAGTCCGGCAGTAGCACGCAGCTAACGCGAGAAGGAGCATACAGAATGGAACAAGTGAAAAAAACACCTGCAGCGCTGGTTGCCTTGGCGTGGTTGCTTGTCGGGATTCCGTGGGGCTGGGGGGTGACCCAGCTTTGGAAGAACGCGCAGAAACTATTTACTGCACCTCCGCCTGCGGCAACCGCTCCAGCGCCGGTAAACGCTGCTCCAGCGGCAGCCCCGGCTGCCACAACTCCTGCTACTGCCCCAAAGTAGCAAGTAACCGCAAGCAGACCTAGTTCTCTATACATAGCAGAGGGGTAAAGCCCCTCTGCGTGTATGGGCAAGTGCTACCATTTTAAGTAGTCTATTTTTTGGGTGAATTTATGCCTCTTTCCTTAAAAAACCGTCTTACCCAGCCTTTGGTGCGCGAGAACGGCGTGCATCGCCCTGCCACGTGGGATGAAGCACTGGACCGAGTAGTGCAGGCGTTCCGCCGGTCTATTGATAAAAAAGACCCGCGCGACTTTGGCATGTTCAGTTGCTCTAAAACGACCAATGAACTGAATTACACCGCGCAGAAATTTGTCCGCACCGTGATGGGGACAAACAATATTGATAGCTGTAACCGGACTTGACACGCCCCCAGCGTCGCCGGTCTGGCGGCAGCATTCGGAGCGGGTGGCGGCACAAGTTCCTATAAGGAAATTGAGGAGACTGAAGTAATCCTGCTTTGGGGCTCCAATGCGCGAGAGACGCACCCTATCTTCTTTCATCATCTGCTGAAAGGGATACGCAATGGCGCGCGGATGTTTGTGGTTGACCCGCGCCGCACAACGTCAGCGCAATGGGCGGACGTGTGGCTGGGACTGGATGTAGGTTCTGATATCTCCCTGGCCAATGCCATGGGACGGGAAATTATTGCCGCTGGCCTGGCTGACATGAAATTTATCAATCACGCCACCAGCCATTTTGAAGAGTACAAGGCGCACGTTGAGAAATACACGCTGGAACGCGCGGAAAAAGATACAGGCGTGCCGGCGGAGATCATTCGCCAGACGGCCCATGCGTATGCAAAGGCCAAGACCGCGCAGCTCTGCTGGACGCTGGGAATTACCGAGCACCACAATGCTGTCGATAATGTGACGGCATTGATCAACCTGGCGCTGCTTACCGGTCATGTTGGCAGGTACGGCAGCGGCGTTTGCCCATTGCGCGGACAAAACAATGTTCAGGGCGGCGGCGACATGGGCGCCATTCCCGATAGATTTCCTGGCTTCCAGCACGTTGAGAATGATGAAATACGGGCCAAGTTTGAAAAAGCCTGGGGCGTAAAAGTCCATCCTAAGCGCGGCTGGCATCTGAGCGGCATGTTTGAAGCCATGGAACGCGGCGAGATGACGACGGTCTATGTGCTGGGTGAAAATCCCGCAGATTCAGAGGCAGACCGCCATCATGTGATCAAGACGCTCAGCAACCTGGAATTTCTGCTGGTGCAGGATTTGTTTTATACCAAAACAGCGGAGCTGGCGGACGTGGTGCTACCCAGCACCGCAGGTTGGTGCGAGACGGAAGGCACGGTCACGTCAAGCGAGCGCCGTGTTCAGCGTGTTCGGGCCGCTGTGCCGCCACCGCCGGGAGTGCGCAACGATATCGACATTCTTTTTGATCTGGCGCACAAGTTGGGCCATGAGTGGGGATGCGCGGACTCAGAATGCATCTGGAACGAACTTCGTAAACTGAGCCCGATGAATGCCGGCATGAGCTATGAACGGCTGGAAAAATTGAATGGCATCCAGTGGCCCTGCTATGACGAATCGCATCCGGGAGAAATCTTTCTGCATGGGCGTTTGTGGGCTGATCCGCTGATTGGGCCGCGCGCTCCGTTCCACATGGTGGAGAATGACCCGCCCATGGACAAGCTGGATGACGAATATCCAATCCGGCTGACCACTGGGCGCCGGCTGGATGATTACAATACCGGTGTACAGACTGAAAGGTTTGCCTCTCCCTTGCGCCGCAAGGAAGCGCTGGGACTTTCGCCGGAAGATGGGCGGAAATATGCGCTGCGTGAAGGCGAAACCGTACGCATATTCTCCCGCAGAGGGAATGTGGTTGCACCGGTGCGTTTTGATCCGGCGCTGCGGCCGGGACTGGCATTTTTATCAGTCCATGCGCACGAGCAGATTGCCACAAATAATTTAACCATCAATGCTGTTGACCCCCAATCCGGAGTTTCAGAGTTCAAGGCCACGGCCATCCGGATTGAAAAATGTGCGGAGGCATAATTGGATCTTCACCTGACAGGCGCGCTCCCTACGCCAGAAGAAAAAGCCGCTGTAGATTCCAGATTGGGCGCGCCGGAATCAGGTTGGACGGGGGGAGAACGGAACGCGGACACAGATAACCGCGTGGCTTTTGGCGGGGCCCATAAAGCCGGTGCGCAACGGCATCTGCTGCTGCCGGTGCTGCATGCCATCCAAAATCAAATTGGGTGGATCAGCGAAGGCGCTCTCAATTACGTTTCCCTGCGCCTGGATATTCCTCCGGCGGAAACCTTTGGCGTAGCTTCTTTTTACGGCATGTTTTCCCTTAAGCCCCGGCCTCTTGCCGTGGCCCATGTTTGTGATGATATTGCCTGCATGGCGCGCGGCTCAGACCATCTTTGCGGAGACCTGGAAACCCGTCTTGGGCCGGAGGGCAGATCATGCCTTGGCGGACGCGCCACATGGCTGCGCAGCACGTGCCTGGGACTTTGTGAGCGCGCACCGGCGGTCCTGGTATCAAAAGCAGGCGTAAAGCCGCAGGAACGCGTGCTTGCGCCGGCTGTGCCGGAGCGGGTTGAATCGCTCATTCGAGATGCGGCCAATGACACTCTGCCTTCCGCGCCGGATGTGCTGAATACACAGCTTTCCATGCCGCAGGAAGGATCGCGCAGCCTGATTTTGCTGAAGCGCGTGGGCAAGAGCAACGCTACGCAAGTGGATGGTTACCAGCGACTGGGTGGCTATGAGGCATTGCGCAAGGCAATTGATCTTGGTCCAGAAGGCGTGCTGAAAGAAATGGCCGCTTCCAAGCTGCTTGGCCGCGGCGGCGCGGCATTCCCGGCAGCAAAAAAATGGGAAGCGCTTTATATGCAACGCCAGCGCCTGAAAGAAGATCCTCGCCGCAAGCATTACCTGATCTGCAATGCCGATGAATCCGAGCCGGGAACTTTCAAAGACAGAATTGTCATGGAAGGTGACCCATTCGCTGTTTTGGAAGGCATGACCATCGCGGCTGTGGTTACCGGGGCAGAGCAAGGCTACATTTATCTTCGCGGTGAGTATCCGCTGGCCGCGGAGCGCATTGGCCATGCGATTGAATCTGCCCGGCGCGAAGGATTTCTTGGCAAAAATGTTCTTGGCAGCGGCATGAACTTTGATATTGAGTTGCGACGCGGCGCGGGTGCTTACATCTGCGGCGAGGAAACGGCCCTCTTCAATTCCATTGAGGGCTATCGGGGCGAGCCAAGAAACAAGCCGCCGTTTCCCACACAGGCCGGGCTTTTCCGCCAGCCAACCGTAGTGAACAATGTGGAGACGCTGATCAATGTTCCGGTGGTGATTCAGGGCGGGGGCTCCGCTTACGCAGCTATTGGCACAGAAAACTCCGCCGGGCCAAGGCTATTTTGCCTGTGTGGGCACATTGAGCGGCCAGGGATTTATGAAGTGCCCATGGGCACCACCTTGCGGCAGTTGATTGGGATGGCCGGCGGCACAGCCGGTACAGGTCGTTTACAGGCAATCCTGCTGGGCGGCGCTGCCGGAACATTTATTACTCCCAAAGAAATTGACGTTCCGCTTACATTTGAAGGCACGCGCGCTATTGGCGCAACGTTGGGCTCGGGCGTGGTCATGCTGTTTGATGACAGCGTTGATCTCAAGCGGATCCTGCTGCGCATTGCCGCATTTTTCCGCCATGAAACCTGCGGACAATGCGTTCCTTGCCGCGTTGGCGTAGTGCGCCAGCAGGAAACATTGCAACGATTAATAGAAAACCGTCCACTTGGCTCAAGAACAGATGAGGTCGTAATGTTAAAAGAGATGGCGCAGGCCATGCGTGATGCCTCCATCTGCGGCCTGGGCCAGACGGCCGCCAGCGCGCTGGAATCGGCGCTAGCACGATGGAATTTATTCGCATGAATGAGACCACAACAGCAGCAGCAACTACTGCGCAGGTAAACGATCCCGCGCCACGGCCCACCATTCCGATCCCGCCGGGACCTATTCCGCAAATGCCGCC
>DASRCD010000527.1:0-2655 GCA_035653315.1 Candidatus Angelobacter sp. | reverse complement strand
TGGGCGGCCCCATTTCAGTTCCGGTGGGCAAGGGAACTTTGGGACGCGTAATGAATGTGATCGGCGAGCCGGTGGACGAAATCGGCCCCATAGCTTCTACCAAGAGGCTGCCCATCCATCGCGCCGCGCCTTCCTTTGACGAGCAATCCACTAAGGCCGAGATGTTTGAAACCGGCGTAAAAGTTATTGATCTCATCCAGCCATTCTTGAAAGGCGGAAAGATCGGGTTGTTCGGCGGCGCCGGCGTAGGCAAAACGGTTGTGATCATGGAACTGATCAACAACGTGGCCAAGCAGCACGGCGGATATTCCGTGTTTGCCGGTGTGGGCGAGCGCACGCGTGAAGGCAACGATCTGTGGCTGGAAATGAGCGAATCCGGCGTGATCAAGCCGGGCGATCCGGCCAATTCCAAAGCCTCGCTGATTTACGGCCAGATGACGGAGCCGCCAGGAGCGCGTTTGCGCGTGGCGCTGACCGGATTGACCGTGGCGGAATATTTCCGCGATGAAGAAGGCGCGGACACGCTGCTGTTTGTCGATAACATTTTCCGTTTCACGCAGGCTGGATCAGAAGTGTCCGCTCTGCTGGGCCGCATGCCCTCTGCCGTGGGTTACCAGCCCAATCTGGCAACGGAAATGGGCGAGCTGCAGGAGCGAATCACCTCAACCAAGCGCGGTTCAATCACATCTGTGCAGGCGATTTACGTGCCCGCCGACGATCTTACTGATCCGGCGCCGGCCACGACCTTTGCCCACCTGGACGCAACCACGGTGCTTTCGCGTCCGTTGACGGCGATTGGAATTTATCCTGCGGTCGATCCGCTGGCCTCCACGTCGCGCATTCTTGATCCGCATATTGTGGGCCAGGAGCATTACGACGTAGCCCAGGGCGTAAAGAGAATTCTGCAGCGTTATGCTGACCTGCAGGACATCATCGCCATTCTGGGACTGGAAGAACTGAGTGAAGATGACAAGCTGACTGTGGCCCGCGCGCGCAAAGTGCAGAAGTTCCTCTCGCAGCCGTTCCACGTGGCCGAGCAGTTTACCGGCATGAAGGGCCGCTACGTAAAGATTGCCGATACCGTGCGCAGCTTCAAGGAAATTATTGAAGGCAAGCACGACGATGTTCCGGAGCAGGCCTTCTACATGAAGGGCGCGATTGATGAAGTGCTGGAAGCGGCGGAAAAAATGAAGTCCGGAGCGGCAGCGTAAACGCACATGGCTGAGACCAACACAATTCAGCTTGAAGTGGTAACCCCGGAGCGGCTGGTGGTGAATGATTCCGCCGAGTACATTGAGATACCGGGCAAGACCGGCTATCTTGGCGTGCTGCCGGGCCATGCGCCGCTCATCACGGAGCTTGCCGTGGGCGAAATCAGCTATACCAGCGGCGGCAAGACCAAGCGTCTTGCCGTGGCATGGGGCTTTGCTGAGGTGCTGCAGGACAAAGTCACCATCCTGGCAGAAACCGCGGAGAAAGCGGAAGAGATTGACACGGCCCGCGCTGAAGCTGCCAAGCGCAACGCTGAAGCTGAATTGCAGAAAGCCGGCCCTGAAGGCAACAAAGACGCGCAAGCGGCTTTGCAGCGGGCCGATGCTCGGCTGGATGTGGCCAGGAAATCAGGAAAATAATTCGCCTGTGCATGCATGGTCGATGCACAGGCTGGTCATGTGTCGACGCGGCACAGTTACCGCTGATTTGAGCATGAACACCAGGATCAAACAATCGTAGCGATGGCTATTCTTTTTTGCGTGGAATCCTGCGGTAAGGGTGTTCAAAACTCAGGTAAAAAAAGACACCTTTTTCACCGGCGGTTGGACCCACGCCAATCGGCATTGAAATTCCCGGCACTATCTGCAATCCGCTGGAAAAATTATAGGCCCATCGAATGCCGGGATTGATGAATACCTGGCTGTCCCACTCCGCCCTGTTAGGGCCAGCTACAAATTGTGAGCGATTGAAAACAGTCTCCATGAATACGTTGAAACGCGGATGCAATGTCCAAACCAGGCTATGCCCCAGATTGTACGCATAGTTCGCGGCTGAGTTGCCAAATTCATCTTTTGCATTGGGGGTGACAGTGGCGCCGGCATTCAAGTGCGTGGTGAATTTTTTGTTCAGCACAATGCTCATTGCCCAGTTGGTTTGAATGCCAACACCACCCGCGCCGCGGCCAAATGTGGAGTCGCCGGAAGGCAGCAGCAAGCTGATGCGCGGGGCCACGGCAATCCTGGTATCGCCGCTGCCCACAAGCTGATAACGATAATTCAGGGCAAGATCGCCCATGCCTACACCAGAGCCGGGAAAACTTCCGGAGTGGGTGGCAGCCACGGTGTAGCTCAACTGATTTTTAGGAGCAATATCCACCGGCCATTCCTGCGTAAATGTATAAACCCATGTCTTGCTCTGCCAGAGCCGCTCAAAATTATTGATGTGCTGCACAACGCCATAATCCTGATTGTAGGATTCCTCAATCAGAAAGCTATTGTCCTGGATGCCATTCTCAAAAAGCTCGGCTTTCCAATCGTGGTAATAAGGATCTTCTGCGGCGCTGGATTTCTCTGAAGACTGCTGTGCGCAGGCAAGCATCGCGGGAAACAGCAACGCGGCTGCCAGCATAAGAAAGAGTGGCTTCTGCATAAAGAAACAAGAAGA
>DASRCD010000526.1:0-2829 GCA_035653315.1 Candidatus Angelobacter sp. | reverse complement strand
GCGCCGCCGGACTCAGCTTGCTTGCTCAACCCGCGGCTTTTACCTGCTCGGTCAACCGGACTGTTTTTGTTTCAGGCATGGTGAATATTTTACAGGCAAAGTGGGGCCCTTTCTCTTAAATCCCGAGTGTGAGGGAGGGATCATTATCGCTACCAAGTCCACGTAGCTATCAAGAAGAATTGATTTCAAACAAAATGCAGCCGAGTGAAAGCTGAAAACTTCTCGCGATGCCATAGTCCCCTCGCTACGCTTGGGGTTAATATCCCACTGACACCACTTTTACCTGCGGTATCTGGCCGTCCCAATCCGTAGAGACGTGCTCCAGCGTCAGGCGAAAATCCCGCGTCTGCCCGGGCGGAAGCGGAGCCCGGTCAATGGGCCCATAATCGACATATGGCACGTTGGGCAGCAAAACGGTTACGGGAAGGGCTTTCTCATCCTGCGCAACTTCCCCCAGGGCATTTTTAAAAATCACTTCAACATTCGCTGCTGAAATCTTGCGGCCGGTGTTGTTGGTAATTTTGCCTTCAATATAAGTAACGGACCCGCCGGCAAAATTTTCTGCCGTGGACATGTGCAGGTCAGAAATCTGCAGCTTGGCAAGGTTAGGATCCCCTGGATTGGAATTGCCGGCTTTACCGCCATGATTGAAAAAAACAATTGCGGCAAGCACAATCAGCACCAGAGCCACACCAATGATCATTGGTGTCCATGTCCTGCTTTCTTCTTGTGGTTGCAGCGGAGAAAACGGTTGTTCCTGCTCAGAGTCGGCCATGCGCAGATTCTAATATTTATGTCGCTACGCTCCAAACCGCTTTGAGAGAAGTTTTTGCTGGATGCAGTCTTGAGCCCTGATATAGGCAGCTCGGCGCGTGGTCGGCCTCACTGCTTCTTTTACTTACTTTTAATTACTTTATGTCGCTGTCGCTCCAAACTTGAGGACGATTGGCAGGCGTTTAAGCCTGCCGCCGAAATCCTGAGGGAGCGAAGGACCTCAGCCTTGCAGCAGCTGGGCGCGTGGTCGGCCAACACTGCTAAAGATGGATAACTAAGTGGAATAAAATGCATTAAGCAAATCGCACACTGCGAAAAATGGATCTTAAGCGCCGGCCACCATCATGCCGTCAATCCGCAAAGTGGGTGAAGTAAGAGAGCTGCGGAATTCCAGGTCGCTGCCGATTTCGGAGATGTTGTTCAGCATATCCTTAAGATTTCCGGCAACGGTGATTTCTTCCACGGGATAGGTGAGTTCACCATTTTCTATCCAAAGGCCGCTGGCGCCACGAGAAAAATCGCCGGTCACCATATTTACGCCGAAGCCAAGAAACTGCACAACATAAAGGCCGCGTTTGATATCGCCAATGATCTGTTGTGGTGTACGCTCGCCCTTTTGCAGATAGAAATTTCCTGCGCCAATACCAGGAGTGCCAGCGAGTCCGCGCGAGGCGTTTCCAGTTGTTTGCAGCCCCAGCTTTTTGGCGGTGTATGTATTGAGAAGGTAGGATTTCAGTACACCATTCTCAATGACCATAGTCCTCCGGGTGGGCACGCCTTCATCATCGAACGGAGTAGTGCCAAAGCCGCCAGGAATCGTGCCATCGTCAATCACGGTAACATTGCCGGCAGCAACCTTCTGTCCTAATTTCCCGGCTAGAAAAGAAGACTGGCGATAGACAGCATCACCATTCACTGCGTCAAAAATATTGTCCAGTACTGACCCGGCAACCATGGGATCAAGCACAATAGGCACCTGGGTGGAAGCGATTTTACGCGCGCCCAGCCGGCGTAAAGTACGTCGGGCCGCTTCACGCCCGACTGACTCAGCGGAATCCAGTTTGGAAAGCGTGCGTGCCTGGGAATACCAGTAATCACGTTGCATAGCACCGCTATCATCCTGGGCAATGGGAGCCACGGAAACAGCGCAATAAGAACGCTGATACTCTCCGACAAAGCCATGTGAATTGGCCAGTACTCTGTGACCAGTGGCTGCTTCAAAAGAGCCGCCATCAGAATTCTTCATGCGTGGATCAGCTTCCAGCGCGGCCCGCTCGGCGGAACGGGCGTACTCAATACGCCCCTCAGGGGGCAGTGAATAAACGTCATTAAAGTAAAGCTGCAGATCGCCAGTGAGGGACCCAAGTTGGGCAGGTTCAGGAATGCCCGTAAAGCGATCTTCTGATGTGATCCTGACCAGATCCATCGCCCCGGAAATCAGTCTTTGAATTCCATCTTCAGTAAAATCGCTTGTGTAGGTGTTGGCTGTTCTCAGGCCCTGAAAAACGCGCAGCCCCATGGACCGTGAGCCAGATTCTTTCAGTGTTTCCACCTCGCCCATTCGTACCACGGTTGAAAACTCAGTACCCTCACGGACAACAGCTTCCGCAGCCGTGGCGCCTGCCTTTAAGGCGCGTGAGACCACGCTGGCAGCCAGATCGCGCAGGTCGGTATCAACTCCGCTGACAGTTGTTGTTTGGGTGGACATTGGATTATATCGAGCAAACTTTCATCGGGCGGTTCCACCCACGGTCATGCTGTCCAGTTTCAATGTTGGAATGCCCACGCCCACGGGAACGGATTGGCCGTCTTTGCCGCAGGTGCCAACGCCTTCATCCAGTTGGAGGTCATTGCCAACCATGGAAACTTTCGTCAGCGCATCAGGGCCATTACCGATCAACGTGCAATCCTTCAGAGGCGCGGTAATCACACCGTTTTCAATCATGTAAGCCTCAGATGCGGAGAAGACGAATTTGCCATTCGTAATGTCCACCTGGCCGCCCCCAAAATTCACCGCGTACACACCGCGTTTCACTGAGCGGATAATATCTTCCG
>DASRCD010000525.1:0-8119 GCA_035653315.1 Candidatus Angelobacter sp. | reverse complement strand
AACAACAGGAAGCCGATCAGCTCATTGAGCCGGCGGTTCTTCGTAGGCGTGAAGGCGCGCAGAAAATACTTCATGGGGTGGCCTGTCCTTCAGCTTGAGATGCCGCATTCACATTCAAAGCAGCTCAACTGGCTGAAAAGGTCAGAGTACACCAGAGCCTGCTTATTATAACGAAAATGCCGCGCGAAGTTGGCAGGAAAAGAATTGTCCTTTAGGACTATGGGGTATCAAGCAATGTTCCTGCTGAATCAAACCTGCTGCGGACCAACGCCGTGAACGCGGATTAGAGAAACAAAAGCCCATACCGCGGAGGCGCAGAGACGCGGAGAAACCGAGAAACGCAAAGGGATTCTTCCCCCGACCACGGTGATCACCGATTCCAATTGCGGTAAGTCGGCTTTTGATCCGCGATCATCCGCGTGAATCCGCGGTTAAAGCTTTGGCTTTTTCTGATCCGTGTTATCCGTGTTTATCAGTGGGAAGTTTGGCTTTACTTGCCCGCGCCGGCTGCCATTTTTTTCACCATGGCCAGAACCAGTTTGCGATCGCTGTCATTCAGGTTCATGGAATAGCGGCGAACCTGGTTCAGGAAGCGGACCTCATCTTCCGTAAGCGGCGGCAGGTTTCTGCTGCTGCCATTGGAAAAATGGTCGGCAAAAAATTGCCCCAATGGAAGCTCCATGGCCCCGGCAATTTTGGAAAGCGTGTCCAATGATGGAATGGTATGGCCGTTTTCTACGCGTGAAAGATAGCAGCGCAATAAGCCTGTGCGCTTTTCAATGTCACCTTGCGACATGCCTTTTTGCAAACGGTAGGTTCGTATGGTTTCGCCTATATTCATGTGGGAGCCGGTCTTTGTTTTTATTGCTCCTGGGGTTGCTTGGATAGTAACCATACCTCTTGTTTTCTGCAAGCACAATTTTTGTCGTTTTGGCTTTTTCAAAATGGTCTTGTTCCATTTTGTTGGCGAATCCCGCGCTGATTCTGTGTTTCACCCCAAATCAGTACAAAACTCAGATATTTACCAATTTGATAATAGGGTCAACTGCTCAGCCTTCGGGGAGCAAGGGCGTTGTTTGCAAGTTTTATAACAATTAAGCTGGGTGGGCGGTGGAGGCGTCCTGCAAAGTTAATTCCATGAAGATGGTTTCCCGGACCGGTGTTTTGTAATAAGGAGCAGTTTCTTTGAAGCCCAGCTCGCGATACATTGTAATGGCCTGGTCCATCCTGCCCGGGACCGTGTCCAGTTGCATGCGCGTGTAGCCAATTTCTTTTGCTTCCACAATCAGCCGCTCTGCTAAAGCGCGCCCAATGGCATGGCCGCGAAATTCCGGGCGCACAAACAGCCGCTTCATCTCGCATAACCCATTCTCCTGGAGTGGACGCAGCGCAATCACTCCCGCCAGCCGCTCATTCCACAGCGCCAGCAAAAGTCGTCCTTGCGGTCGCGCATACTTTCCCGGCAGGGTGTGCATCTCTTCGTCAAATCCCTGGAAGCAGAGATTAAATCCCAGATGCGCTGCGTATTCCTCAATCATCGCGCGGGCCGCCGCAATGTGCTCCGGACTTTCGGCATGGATGATTTTCAGCATCGCTTCATTTTGCTTGATTGTGCAGGATTTCTCCAGAATGAAGGGATTGGAAGACGTTGAAGCCTTTATCCCATCAGCATTCCGCCATTCACTTTCAGCACGTGCCCGGTAATATAGCTGGCTTCCTCTGAAGCCAAAAAGCGCACTGCGTGCGCCACTTCCATATCGGTTCCGGCGCGCCCCAGCGGAATCATCTCATTCACCTTGGATTTCAAATCGGCGGAGAGCCCTTCCGTCATTGCGGTTTCAATGTAGCCAGGGGCCACCGCGTTCACGGTGATGCTGCGGGACGCAACCTCGCGCGCCATCGCCATGGTAAAGCCGATCAGGCCCGCTTTGGATGCCGCATAATTTGCCTGCCCCACCTGTCCGGTTTGCCCGAACACGCTGCTCACGTTCACCACTCTGCCCCAGCGCTGCTTGAGCATGGAACTGATGACCGCCTGCATGGTGAAAAACGCTCCGCTCAGATTCGTCTGGATCACTGAATCCCAATCGGCGCGTTTCATCCGCATCAACAATGTGTCTTTGGTGATGCCGGCATTATTGACCAGGATTTCAATTTTGCCAAAGCGTTCAATCGCCGCTTTAATGGCCGATTTCACTTCATCTTCATTGGCCACATCCATGCGGAACGTTGCGGCCTGCCCACCCTTGCTCTGGATTTCCTGCGCTACCGCGGCCAGCTTCTCTTCATTGCGCGCGGCTAATGCAATGAGCGCTCCACCTTCTGCCAGCGCCAGCGCGCAGGCGCGGCCAATTCCCTGGGACGCTCCCGTTATCAACGCAACACGGCCTGTTACGCCTGCCATTCCGTAGTCTCCTTCGCAGAAAAGTTAACTGCGAATTATACCTACATTGCCGTGCGTCTTCGCTCCCTGAGTGGAGGTTCCAGCACCATGTCTTCGTGAAACACAATTTTCATGATCGGCGGCGCAACCAGCGTGGTAATGCCGGTCATGAAAACCACCAACGCGTAGGCTGATTCGGAAACAATATTCATCTGCAGCCCCACCAGCGCCACAATCAATCCAACTTCGCCGCGCGGCACCATGCCTACGCCTACCTTTAATGCCTGCTTCCATCCGGAATAGAGCACCGGGAGCCCGCAGCCCACCAGCTTGGAGATGATAGCGAGCAGCGAAATTACAACGGCTGAAACCAGCAGCTTGGCATCGAATACGTCCATGTTCAGCCTTGCGCCCATGCTGAAGAAGAAGAAAGGCGCCAGGAATTCATTGATGGAAAATACACGGGAGCGCAGGTTCCAGCGCGGGGAGTACTCGGCAAAGGCCAGTCCGGCAAAAAATGCGCCGATGATCGCCGCCATCCCGACCTTCACCGCGGCATAGGAAAGTCCAAGGCAAATCGCCAGCGCGATAATCAACGGCGCGTCCTGCGTTGACATTCTTTCCATGCCCGGTTCCATGCGCTTTACCACGCGGGGAGCATAAAACATCATGATCAGGGCAAAGCCAATGGCTTCAATCGCCGTAAGCAGAAGCTGCGCCCACTCCAACCCGGTGGAAGAAACCATGCCCACAACAATGGCCAACGCAATCATGCCCAGCACGTCATCAAATACGGCCGCGCCCAGAATGATTTTTGCTGAAAGCGTCTGCAGCACGCGCATATCGCCTAACACACGCGCGGTAATTCCCACGCTGGTGGCGCACATGGCCGCCGCTACAAAAATTGCTTCATGCGTGGCATGGTGGCGCAGCACCATGTAAGTAAAGCCAAATAGAAATGGGACAGCGATACCCGCCAGTGCCACAAAAAGCGAAATCCGGCCCACACCGATCAGGTCTTTCGGCTGCGTTTCCAAACCAACGGTAAATAGAAGAAAGATCGCTCCAATGCTGGCAATGGCATAAATGGCGTCAGTAGGAACAACCAGTCGCGCGCCGTAGGGTCCCACAAGCACGCCGGCAAGGATTTCCCCTAGCACAGGGGGGAGATGGAGCCGCTCAAAGACTTCACCAAAGAGCTTGGCCCATACAAAAATGAAGAACAGCTGAAATAGAAATGGATCAGCAGTATGCATTGCACCACTTATGTTGCAGGGGCCAACAAATCCTAGCTACGTGAGATGCTGGAATACAAGAAGAAACCAGAGTAGCTGCTGGATTTCTTGCCGCCTGCCCCCAACGAATCACGGGTAAATGAACAGCATGTGTATCTGCGCTAATACTTCTGGGCTTTCATGCTAGAGGACTTTCACTTGGCCATACTATCAGCCATACAAACCCTGGAACAGATGATCGGCGTGTATTTGCTTGCATCTGCAATCTTCAGCTGCTCGGTAATTTGCCCTGAATCAGGAATTTCCTGCATCCAACGGTGCATAATCTGGATTAAATAACCAAGTTAAATAAATAAAAAAAATTGAAATGCAGCTCTCGATTTTTCCCACAACAACCCTGTCTTTTGTCATCCTAAGGGTGCGGGAAATGATTGTGCAACATACAGGGTCGAACTATAAAGACATGGTGAAATTGGCGGTTGAGAAGCTTCACACCACGCAAATTATGGATGTAGCGCTTGGTTCCATTCTTTGCGGTGTGGCGGCGTTGATTACCGCTGCCCTTGCGGTAGGCCGCCCCTGGAGCATCTTTGTACCGCTGTTTTTCTCCGTGGTGCTGCTGCTGGTAGCGGGCTTTTTTGGAAGCCGCGCCGGCATTGTGAGCACGCTGATTGCCGCCATAATCTTTGCCGGCTTTCTTTATGGTCCGTTAAAAAGCATTCATGTGGCCAATGATTCCGCGCGTGCGAACCTTGGCTGGATGCTCCTGATTGGCATAGCTTTTTCATTTCTGTTTGCGCCGCCAACTTCAGGATTGCGCCGTCACTAAAGCAACCCAAAAGACGCAACAGCACCGGCAACAAAGGCATCCTACAAATCTCAAGACCAACAATGATCGGGGTTGCCCCGATGGCAAGAGGGAGTTTTCATGGCTACTGCACCGGTTGTGCCGCATACAACCCATCCTCGCTGGGCGCGTTCGCCTTTCTATTTCAACTCTGCTTCTCACCTGCTGAGAATTGGCCGCGAGAAAGCCACGAACCTTCAGGAACTTCTGGATGCGGTGCGCACCTGTCCGGAATCTTCCATCTTTCAGCACACATTTCAAACCCTGTCAGAGCACCACTTTATTCGTGAAGGCTTCTCCAATGATTTTTCTCATTGGGCATTCGCCGCATGCAATGAAGTGGAATTGGCAGAGCGGCTGGCGTCGCTCGATGTCCGTGAATTTACCTCCATCACAACATTGCGCGAGCGCGTTGTTCATATCATGGAAACGTATCTGCAAAAAAACCCGCGTGCGGCCACGCGCACTGCCATGGAACCTTTTTATCTCATGGCCTCTGACCTGGTGGTTGTGCCCACGCCATATGTAGCGCGCAACCTGGAAGAATTTGCGGATGGCCTGCGCAAGGTGAGCATTCACGCCATCTATTACCACTTTATTGACGCGCGGCTCCGCCTGAAGCTCAACAGTAATGATTTTTCCGTATGGCTGGAGCAGGAGCTTGATCTGGGGCAGGCGGCGGACCGGCTGAACCGCCTGGATATTTATACCTCCACGCTGGAAGGCGTGCGGCGCAGTATTTTGAAAATTATTGAAGCTGAAATAGCACGCGCTTAAAGCGCGGCATACACACAACTGACACAAAGACCTAGCGCATATTTGGGAGAGCATTTCGATGAAAGAAAAAAATCCGGAGCGGAAAGCGGCGGCGGAAGAAAAAAATAAAATCAATCAGCAGGAACCCACACGAGAGCAGCAGACGGTTGTAGTAGAAGAACCGGCAAGGCCGCAGGAGCAGGCGCCTGCCGCGCCCTCAGGCATGAAAGAGCGCCGCTTCCGTGATACAGATTTGCCGGCCCATTTTATTGAGCGCCGAAAAAATCCGCGGATCAGCACGCAGCAGCCTCCTCCGCCCGCGCCTCCCCGGTTGGAAGATTATGCAGCCATCATCGGAAAGCCGGAACTGGATGAGATCCGCTTTCTGGCCCGGCATCTGCGCGGCAAGACCGTGAAGATGGTCAACTCAACCGCGGTGGGCGGCGGTGTCGCGGAAATCCTGAATCGCCTGATTCCACTCATGAATGAGTTGGAAATTCCCACGCGTTGGGATGTAATCACAGGCGGCAATGACTTTTATGAGGTCACCAAGGGCTTTCACAACGCGCTGCATGGCGGCGAGTTCAATCTTACGCAGCAGATCAAGGACATCTTTAATTCTTACAATGAGCAGAACCGCCAGCGCATGGAGTTTGTGGAAGACCTGTTTGTCATCCATGATCCTCAGCCGGCCAACCTGGTTCGCTCAAAGAGTGAGAAGCGTGGCAAGTGGATATGGCGCTGCCACATTGATCTCTCCAATCCGCATTCAGGTGTCTGGGACTTTCTGAAGCCGATGGTGGAGCAATACGATGCTGCGATTTTCTCCGCGCCGGCATTTACGCGCCAGCTCTCCGTCCCGCAGTATCTTTTTTATCCCTCGATTGATCCGCTTTCAGAAAAGAACCGTGATCTGCCGGAAGAATACATTAATAAGGTCTGTGACGACTTTGGCATTGACCGTTCGCGTCCGGTTATCACGCAGATTTCCCGCTTTGACCGCCTGAAAGATCCTGTTGGCGTAATTGAAGCCTACAAATTGGTCAAGAAGTACGTGGATTGCCAGCTTGTTCTTGCCGGCGGCGGCGCAACCGACGATCCTGAAGGCGCGGTTGTTCTCCAGGAAGTAATGGACGCGGCAGGCGATGATCCTGACGTGATCATCCTGAACCTGCCGCCGTGGTCCGCGCTGGAGATTAACGCATTGCAGCGCGCCTCCACCGTGATCGTGCAAAAGTCACTAAAGGAAGGCTTTGGCCTTACCGTGACAGAAGGCTTGTGGAAAGAGAAACCGGTAGTGGCGGGCGCCGTGGGCGGCATTCCCACGCAGATCATCCACAAGCTTACCGGCGTGCTGGTGCATTCCGTGGAAGGCTGCGCATACCAGATTCGTTATCTGCTCACGCATCCTGAGTTTGCGGCACAGTTAGGCAAAAACGGCCGCGAGCATGCCAAGGAGAACTTCCTGATCACCGTAAACCTGAAGCGTTGGCTGCTGCTGTTCCAGATCATGCTGGGCATGGCCAAGCCAAACGAAACCATTTAGTCATTTGCTCCGTAAGGAGATAAGAATTACCGGGTATAAAAGCAGCAAAGCGAAATGCCTTGCTGCTTTTCTTTTTGGGACGGGTTGCATCCCGCCAGCTAAACGAAAGTAACGTTGACCAATTATTGTCCTGCCACGATACTCAAAGGGCAATGGAGACTAAGCAAGGCCTCACTTCCGGCGGCGCTTTAGCGGTAGCTACTGCCGACAAAAGAAACGAAAAGCGGCTTCATATTGCCGTCCCGGTCAAGGTCTTTCCTGACATTACCAGCATTGAGTCGCAAAACTGCTGTACCTATGAAATCTCCACCAATGGCGCACGATTGGTAATGCCTCCGGGCATTAAAAATGTGGGACAAACGATCTGGCTGCAGCGCCAGAACCGCCGTGCCCGGTACAAAGTGATCTGGATAGGCGAAGCCGGCACTTCTCTGGAAGGCCAGGTTGGTGTTGAAACGCTGGAGCCGTCCAACGTGATCTGGGAACCTGAAATCAAGTCCCGCGTAATGCGTTCCTAGTTTGCAATCACAAATCTGGTTTTAGTCTGGCTAGAGCTATTTTAGAGTTGCTGTATCCTGCATTGGGGTGGAGCAGGCATTTATAGGCCCCTTTTTTGCCATTTTCCTTGAGACTTCTTGCCGTCGTTTTGCGGATTTTTCTTTCGCTTATTTTTTCATGGACGAAATTTCTTCAGCAATCTCGCATGATTCCAAACAAGGCAAAAATCCTATACGGACTAGGTAGAGAACCCTAGTGCGCAAAAATCGAAAAAGCCCAACAATGGGCCTTCCCCGATAAAGAAATGTGGCTTTTGCCAATGGCCGAAAACTATCCTTATATCGTGCGCTGCAATGATTGCGAATTTGTTAGCCAGGTTTACCTTGACCAGCAGGCTGCAATGAATGAGCGCGACTTCCACTCGTTCGAGCGCCTGCATTCCGTCTCCATCTGGCGTTATGCCTGGGAGCAGTGGACCATGGTCACTGAGTTGATGGGCGTGGAACTGCACTGATTCGCCACTAGCGTCTCAATGTGCATCTCCATATCGCTCGTAGTCATTCAGATCTGTATTCTGCGCGGAGCGCCTGAAACTATTCTTGCCTGACACTGTAGCATGCAGTCGAAGAATCACCGAGAATATCCGCCACCATTCAGAGCAGATGATTTTGGATCGATTTTTGATTGAATGGTTCGCGCGTTTTCGTGTTCATTCACGGCTAACAAAATCTATTCAGCCATCCAGCCCACACGCTCATCCCCAAACGAGGCACACATCACACGGTCGCCACCGCTGCCGCCTTAAGAAGTTTTCTCATAGAATGGCAGCGTGCAAAATGCTAAACCAGATACGG
>DASRCD010000524.1:0-10247 GCA_035653315.1 Candidatus Angelobacter sp. | reverse complement strand
GCCAAAGCCGCCGCCACCACCGCGGCCAAATCCACCACCGCCGCTGCTTGTTTTCGGGCGCGCTTCATTCACGCTCAGGGCGCGCGATCCTAGCTGATATCCATTCATGGCATTGATGGCTTTATCCGCTTCTTCATCATTGGCCATCTCCACAAAACCAAAGCCTCGCGGCTGTCCTGTATCACGGTCTTTTAAAATAGTGACGTTCTCGACCTGCCCGTAAGCCGAAAAAGCCTGCCGAAGTTCATCTTCATTAACTTTGAAATCCAGATTGCCAACGTAAATATTTTTCATGCGATCCTTCTCTGCTTCCATGCAGACGCCAAGCTACAGGCGATCACTAGGTTGGTTATGTGAACTGAGGAAATATACCTATCATCAGTCGCGCCAAGTAACCCCAATAGCCTACGCCTGCAAGTTAGAAGATGCAAACGGCGGAGGGTAGAAAATTTACGTATTGTAAAGACAATAGCTTCATCTACTTTGGAAACCTGAACTATAATCTTCCTCCGGAGGACTAATTCCATGTGGCCTCTCAGCATCTTTCTTTTCTGGTCGATGGTTCCGCAAAGCAGCCAGCTTCCTGGCCCGCAAACATCCCCCAACACACTCCCTGTTGCGCAGTTGCAAACTGATGACCGGCGTCCACCCTCGCTCCCGCCCGAATACACCTGTTTCAGCATGCGTTCTTATTTATTTCGTCGCCAGGATGGGCAAGCGCCCTCTCTGGATAAAGTAACCACCTGCACTCCCGCGAATACTTTGGCACAAAGGCGGGTTTTTTCTCCACCTAAGCTCGAGCTTGTGCCTCTCGATCTGCATAACAGCGAACGTTAGGCTATATCAGGGTCTTCGTTCCATTTGCACATACATCTGGTCTTCGCCTGTTTTGCTGAACCCGAGCCGCTCATAAAGGCGCTGCGCGGGATTGCTCTTTAGCACTTGCAGGCGGAGTGTTGCGCCTTCTTGCGCACATTGTTGAATCAACTCATGCAGCAATGTACTGCCAATGCCTTGCCTCCGATGCTCCGCGAGCAACGCAATATCCACCAGCAGCACAGAATCTTTTTCCCGCCGCACCATTAAGCGCCCAATGCATTGCCCGTCTTGCTCCACAATCTGGTGCTCAGCCTGCGCATACACTGTGTTGTACCAGCTCTGCTGTGCATTGAACTGCGTCCGCAAAAACATCTCAAGCTGCGCTTCAGGCCAGCCCAATCCGGCAAATTCCTGCGCGCGTGTGCTGATGTAAAGCTGAAAAAGAAAATCCTGGTCTTCCGAACGATAAGGTCGCAATGTCAGCGGCATGGCTTTCATTTTATGCCTTCGTAACCGCTGAATTTGACCATTGAATTAGGGCGCGGTAATCACGTCAAAAGGCCGCATCATCTCATTATCTTCATGCTCCAGAATGTGGCAGTGCCATACATATCGGCCGGGATAGCCTTCAAATTTGGCAATAATGCGCGTCACCATTCCCGGATGCGCGGGCACGGTGTCCTTCCATCCGGCCTCATTTGGTTCTGGTGGAACAGAGGGGCCGGTAAATACAATTTTTTTGTCATTCTGAAAAGCCAGCATGTCAAAACTTCTGCGCTCCAGAATCTGGAACCGTACCAGATGCAGGTGAATAGGGTGGGAATCATCTGTCATATTCACCAGGTTCCAGATTTCAACCGAATTCAATACTGGCTTTTCCGTCACCGGCATGTTCCAGTGGGCTCCGTTCAATAGCACAATCATCGGATTGCCATGTGGATCGTCCCATTCAACCAGTGAGAGCACACGGTTCTGCACAGCCAGTGACTCCGCAATCCTCGGCACTGGGCGTAGCTTGTCCGGCAGCACAGATGTATCGTGCGCTGCGTTAGCGGAAACGCGAAACTGCATGATATGGAATGATTCCGTTTGCAACACGATCTTCTGTCCACGTCCGGCGGAAAAATCCACAATCAAATCGGCTCGTTCGCCGGGCGCGATTACCAGGCTTGTGAGCGGTACCGGCGCGGCGAGCAGGCCCTGATCGCTGCCCACCTGGTAAAACTTCTGCCCATTGGAAAGTGACAGGTTAAAGAACCGTCCATTGGCGGCGTTCAAAATCCTGAACCGATATTTACAGGCTTCCACCTCAAGGTAAGGAAACAACTTGCCATTCACCAGAAACCCATCGCCAAACATCTCCGGCACCCATGGCGCTTCAGGATCGGGAGAAACTTCATAGCTGAACTGGCCGTCAGAATCAAAAGACCGGTCGTAGAGAATCAAAGGAATTTCATGCTTGCCTTTGGGCAGGTTCAGCGCGTCTTCAAATTTGTCTCGGACAATGCATGCACCCATCAATCCCGCATAAACATTCAGCCGGTTAATGCCCAGCGTATGGTCGTGATACCAGAGCATTGCGGCATCTTGATTGTTTGGATAATGGCAGAGAGCGGACTTGCCGGGAACAAACCAGTTTTCCGGATAGCCATCGCTTTCCGGTGTAGTCTTGGCGCCGTGAAGATGCACCACCGCGCGCACCTCAGGCTTTTCTTTTTCCGCTCCGTGAATATTATGGTCAATCGGCAGGAAGTGCCGGTTTGGGAGCTGATTGACCCATTCCACTATAAATTCCTGGCCGCTGCGCGTCTCTAGCGTTGGTCCCGGTGAACTATTGCCAAAGCCCCATTGGCGGGTCGGCTTTAAATCGCGATGCACTTTGCTTTCAAATTCGTGCATCACCATGCGGTAGTAGGGGACTTGCACAGCGGAGTTCGCCGGGCTGGGCCGTGTGCCGCTTGGTTTGGCAATTTCAGGAATCGGCAACGGATCAAGGAATGGAGTGATGTTACTGGCATTGATCTGCTTTGGAGATGGGTGAGACTCATGATGCCGTTGCGGCATGTAGAAGGCAGTCACCAGAATTCCGCACTGCTCTAAAAACGTTCGACGCGTAATTGACACTCGGTTGGCTTCTCCGTGCAAATACACAATAAGCTGAAGCTGCAAAAAGGCATGCAAACATACAGTCTTGCATGCCCTTGATTGTATCCGTTTTAAAACGGTCTTTAGTTCTAGTTCCTGCCGTTGTTTCCGTCGTGATCATCGTTATCGCCGCCACTTATGACCGTGCCCGTGGCGGGATCAAGAATCAATCGGCCATTATCGCCCTCGCGCCGATGATCAAAATCAAACATCTGCGTGAGAGAGTTGGTAAAGGCATCGAATGATCCCTGGCCAATACGCGCTCCGCCCAGAAAGTTGTCTTCAATAAAGCGAAGGACTGAAGTCTGGTCGGTGATGGAGTGATCAACAAAGTTTTCACGCGCCCATGGTGAAACCACAATGAGCGGCTGGCGCGGGCCAAAGCCGCAACGGCCCTGTGCATGCGGATTGGCTACGCCGTTAATGGTGATGCCGGGCAGCGCTAAAGTTCCATCGCCGCACGTGCCAGGTCCAGTCAGGGAATCAGCCGGGCTGGTGGACTGGTTTACCACCGGGCTCAGAACGTGATCATACCAGCCGTCGGAATCGTCATAGAGGATAACAACAGCGGTGTCCTGCCAGTTATTTGTCTTCTGGAGGAAGTTGGTTACACGAACAAGGAAGGCCTGCTCGTCCAGTGGATCAGAGTTGCCGGGATGGCCATCTTCGGCGGCAATCGCCTTCAGGTAGCTTACTGCCGGAAAATTCCCTGCGGAAACAGCGGCAAACCAGTCATTGATGTCATATTGATGGTTCGCTGGTCCGTCATGGCCAATCTCAGCAATGGAAGATGGACGTGTGTGTGCTGGGTTGGCGGTAGAGGGATAGTACTGGAACGGTGCATGGTGCGGAGAATAATCAGTGGCTGTTACGCCAGTAATGCCGGTTGTGCTGCGCTTGCAGCCTGTGGTGCCGTTTGAATTGGTAATGGTGAGGTCAAATCCGCCCTGGAACCATCCCCAGGTTACGCCGGCAGCGCTCAAAAGATTGCCAATGTTCTGGCCACCCATCTGCGCTTGTCCGCGGGTAGGCGATGCACAAATGTCGCCGATTGGATCGGGATCGCCGATGACTGTGAGCGAACCATTTCCGCCGTCGGTCTCATTTCCGCCCGTGCCGTTCAACGTCTTGATGGCGCCGTTGGTCTGGCCGGAAATCAGGTTCAGCGCACCCGGAGTGGATGGGCCAAAGCCGGTGCTGAAAGAGTTATCGCTCATCGCAAAATGCTGCGCGTAATTCCACATGGCCGTCACGGTATTGCCATCGTAATACCCCATTACAAGACCGGTGGTGTTCACAATCGCCGGCGGAGCGGCAGGAGGCGGGCCAGCCGTGCCCACTGTCTTGGGATAAAGGTCCATCAGGCCTTTATCATAAGCGGCCTGTTCTGGGCCGTAGTTGTGGTTCTGGTCATTCGTCAGAGCCTGGGCGCGGCTTAAACGAAATGGATTTGTCGCGCTGATGCCGTTGACTGGATTTAGGTTAGGATTTCTCAGCAGCAGAATTGGTGAGTATCCATTCACGGTCGGCGTATTGTGGCGCGCAAAAAACTTCGGCTCGCCTTCGGTGGTGTTCAAGGCGTTTGGATACGTGCCGAAATAGTGATCAAAAGAAATATTTTCCTGGAAGATGACCACAATGTGCTTGATCGGTGTGGCGGTCTTCTGGTTGTTGCGATCGTTATCATTTCCATCTTTTGCGGCGGCGAATGCGGGCGTTGCGGCGGTTCCCAGAATCAGTGCATAGATCGCGAGCACAGCCACAGCTTTTCTAATCAGTATTTCAGTCTTACTGGGCATCATTCCTCCTCGGGGGATGTGGAGAATGCGAAAAAACAGAACTCCTCCAGAGAGGAAACCCTAAGTAAGCTTTATTGAACCCAGATGTCCACTTTGTTAAAACTTGAAGAATTTCCCATTCCTGCACTTGCTCATTCCTTTTTACTTTCCTTTAACAATTTCTATGTAAGCTTTCGGCCATGGGCGCACTCAGCAGAACATTGCCAGGGCAGGATGTATCGAGGTCAGAAAAAGCGATTACAGATCCGGTCACGAACGACAAGCAGAAAATTTTTGTCGTGGAAGATGACATGGATATCGCGCGCCTTGTGCGCCACCATCTTGAGGCCGCTGGATATCGCGTGCGCAGCTATGCCACTACAAACTCCGTTTTGGCGGATGCTCTTAAGGAGCGCCCGGCGCTGCTGCTTCTCGATATCATGGTTCCCGGTGGTGATGGACTGGAACTGTGCCGTCAGGTCCGCCAATCCGGCCAGGCGTTGAGCGGCACTCCAATCGTATTTCTTACCGCACGCACTGGTGAAACGGACCGCATACGGGGATTGGAAACTGGAGCCGATGATTACATCACCAAGCCTTTTAGTCCGCGCGAGTTGGTAGCGCGTCTCAAGGCCGTGTTGCGCCGCTGTGAAACGCCTCTGGCTCCCGCTGTCATTCGTGCCGGCGATCTGGAAATTGATTCCATGGCCATGACTCTTACCGTGCGCGGCTCAATCATCACAGCTACCGCCACCGAGTTTCGTCTGCTGCATTATCTTGCGCAGCATGCAGGTCGTGTCTTCACGCGTGACCAGATTCTTGATGCGGTGTGGCGTGAAACAACTTTCGTCAGTCCCCGCTCAGTCGACGTGTATGTAAGAAAGCTGCGCGCCAAGATTGAGGTTGATCCTGAGCATCCGCGATATTTAAAGACCGTGCGCGGCGCGGGATATCGGTTTGAAACCCCAAAAAAATGAATCTTCCATCCAGAGTTCCTCATCCATATCTCTGGACACCCCTGAATTTTATTGGAAGGTTGTTTTAGCGTTCATTTGCCGTTAACCGGCGTCTGATTTACTCGTCTAAGTAAGTAACGCTACAGCAAAGGTGTTTCATGTCGACGCATGCAGTACCAGCACACTCCGCCGAGCAAAATATTACCAGTCTTCTTGTAACCATGGGCCTCAAGGTGGATGAGGCCGTGAACCAGGCAATCACAGCGCTTTTGGATTCCCGCAGCCACAATATAGCCGGGCTGATGGAAGACGCAATGATCGTCCAGGAGATGGAAGTTCTCATTGATCAGACCGTTTTCGCTGTCCTGGAGCGTGGCGATTTATTGCGCTCGGAAGTCCGTTATGTCACTGCGGTCATCAATATCACCAAGGACCTGGCCCGGCTGGGCAAACTTGCCGCAAATCTGGGCCGCAAGGTCAGCCACGTTGGCGAGCATCATGAACATGAAGATTTTTCCTCGCTCCAGCCTTTGGCCATTGCTGCTTCTCATCTCTGCCGGCAGACTCTGCGCTCACTCACGCGTCTGGATCCGGTACTGGCGCGCAATGCCGCGGATGGCGGCGCTTCCGTGGATGCCTATCGTAATTATGTATTTCGCGATCTTGGCAAAAAGAGCTCCACAGTCACAGACGAGCAGAATATTCATCTGATTTTTGCTTCACGCTGTCTTGAGCAGATCGCCGACCACGCCGCTCATCTGGCCGAAAATCTGGTTGCATTCCTTGAAAGCTATAAACCCGAAACAGAAGAGAGCCTGGTTTGCTGAGCGCAAGCCGGGCTTTCTGCCTGCTTATTTGCGCAGGATTAACCATAAATTCATCTTCTTTTCATGATTGGGTCTTATAACCAGCCTTAGATTGTCATTAAAGACAATCGCGAAATAGCAGCCTTTCCCCCAGGCGGCAGAATTAAGGCAGTTATGAACTCCCATGCAGTTCTCGTTCCACAACCGTCTTCTGAACAGCAGCATCTTGTTGAGCTCACTATGCGGGCTTGCTCAACCGCCAAGGTAGCAGTCACTCACGCAATTGATGCTCTTATCAACGGCTCGCGTCCCGCGCTTACGTCCGTCCGCAAATGTGAGGAGCAGCTTGACGCCATGGACCGCGAAATGGATGAGAGCATGGCCACCATCATCACTCAGGTAACGCCGGCTCAGGCCCGCGAACTGCTGGCCTGCATGAAGTTGATGGTGGACCTTGAGCGCGTGGGCGATCTTGTCGCCAGCTTTACTGAGCGCTCCGCCATTGTCCGCAATCGCATTGATATGGAAGATATTGAGCAGCTCACCAGAATGGGCTGCCTGCTGGAAAACATGCTGAACACCATGACCCGCGCCTTTGAATCGCGCAACATTGAGCAGGCCATCCATGTGCTTCGCACCGATTCAGAAATTGACCGTTTGCGCAACCTGGTCGTGCTCCGCCATACGGAAAATTCTGAAGGACTGAAAGGGCCTGAGAGCCTGCATGTTCTCTCCATGGCCAATGCTTTTGAGCGGGCCGGTGATCACATCAAGAACATGGCGGAAGAGCTTTGCCATCTTGCCACAGGTCACACCATGCGCCACATGATCCGCGCCAAAGACAAGCCCATTGAACAAATGTTCCTGGATTGGCTGGCGAAACAGAATCCTTCACCGGCAAGTTAACCGGAAGATTCTGACATTCACAGCGATGACTACCCGCGCCGGCGAAGCCAACTTGCGCGTGACCTGCATGCTTCAGGGCTGAAATGCATTTACGCCGGAACTACTGAGCAGCAGCTTGAAACGTAGCAAAACAGAGTAGCTGGCCAGCAGTTTCCAACCTTCCATTGCGGGCATCTCACTATCAGGTAGGCATATCTTAAAATCTCGATAAGAGGGGACAAGCCTCCTGTTTTAAGGAGAATTATCAATGCGTTTGGTAGAAAATCTCCGTAAAGCCGAAGAGAAAGGCGTCATGAGCATTCGGCGAGGCATGGAACGCGCCCGTGAAGAATGGTCTGATGTTGAACGCCGCATTCGGCAGCGTATGCGTATTTATCCACAGAAACAACAATCAATGGCGGCTGCCATTCCGGTTTCACCCATGAGCATGGACCCTGAAATCACAGAAAGACAAATGAGTTCAGCTGAACGGCGTACACCGATCGTTTCAATCCATGGTCGTGATATGAAGGATTTATAAGGCAGCTCTCATTCACTCCAAACAAAAAGCCGGTAGTCCTGATTGAAGGATTACCGGCTTTTCATTGAAAGCAGTTCCAGAGTTACTGTGTCCTGCCCCGGGGTGGAGCATTTATGCCTGCGGTATGCTGTTGAAAAATTGGCTTCAGCCACTGAGGTAAGACTGTCAGATACATCATCTCTGAAGCCGCTCGCACTCAGACGTGCTATTCCGAACCGAGCCGCTGAAGCGGCACATCAGCGAAGCGAAGCTATTTCCGCTTGTCCCGCGGTGCAATGTGGATCGTAGGTTTGCGCAGTGGGATGATCGCTCCCTGGCTTGGATCAGGATGGGCATGGCTGGCGCGAAACGCCACTTCATCCTGCACAAAGCGGAAGAAATCCTGCATCTTGCGGTTCATCTCTTCCATGCGCTCGCGCATCTGCAAAATAATGGCGATCCCGGCGATGTTCACGCCCAGGTCGCGCGCCAGGTTCAGGATGAACTCCAGCCGCTGCAAATCTTCTTCTGTATAAAGACGCGTGTTGCCTTCCGTGCGCGACGGCTTCAGCAGCCCTTCCCGCTCATATAAGCGAAGCGTCTGCGGGTGAATGCCATACATCTCCGCCACAGAGGAAATCATGTAAGCGCCTTTGGATTTTCTTTTAGCCGTCATAAAGATTTCTTCCGCGTCTCTACGCCAAGAGCGTAAACACAATGATCATATCCATGCCAGAAAACAACTTTCTCGCAAACCAAACCGTTCTTTTCCGCTACCCGCCGTGATTGCCGGTTCTCCGGCCTGATCATGGAAATCACACGCTCTGCTCTGAGCTTTGTGAAAGCGTATTCCATGCAGGCTTTAGCGGCTTCCGTGGCGTAACCATTGCCCCACAGATCACGCCGTGTGTGATAGCCAATCTCAATTTCGTTCCGGCCATCAACTTCTTGCAATGCGCAGCCGCAATCCCCAATCAGCTCGCCTGAACTCTTTAGCTCCATCGCCCACAGGCTGAAACCATCACGCTGGTAGCGTTCTAAATTACGCTGGATCCACTCTTCCACCGCCCTACGATCAAACGCCGCAGGATAATACTGCATCGCCACAGGATCACCCAGCACTTTCTCCAGCGCGTCCGCATCTTGGGGAACAAACTTGCGCAAAAGCAGGCGGTCCGTTTCCAGGATGACCCTGCTGGCGCTTACACCTTGTTCCACAACTCGCTCCGCGGATCGTCACTGTGCAATTGCTGTAACTCCTGCCACAATTCGCGTGCCTTCATGTCGCGGGCTTCCGGGACCATGATCTTTATCTCCACAATCTCATCGCCGCGTTTGCTTTCATGCGTGGCGGAAGGTACCCCTTTTTCGCGCAGACGCAGCTTTTGCCCGCTCTGCGTCCCCGGCGGAATCTTCAACTGTGATCGTCCGTCAATCGTCGGAACCTCAATCTTTGCGCCCAAAGCTGCTTCCCAGGCAGCCACTGGCACCGTCACATAGATATCATCACCATCGCGGCGAAACACCGGGTGCTCGCTGACACGAATAATAATGTAGAGATCGCCGGCCTGGCCGCCGCGCGTTCCCGCATTGCCTTTTCCGGCCAGGCGAATGCGTTGTCCATCGCGCGTGCCTGCCTTCACCCGGACTTCCAGCGGCTCAGTCTTTTCCACCGCGCCTTCACCGTGGCATACCGGGCATTCCGGCTGCGTCTTTCCCGTACCGCCGCATCGCGGACAAGTCACGTTAAACTTCATGCCGCCGCCAGATTGCGTAATCTGCCCGCTGCCATGGCATTGCGGACAGGTAGTGGGAGTACCCACCGCGCCCGTGCCGCCGCAATTAGAGCACGTGGCCAAGTGCTGGATATTCAGCCGCATTACCGTGCCGCGAATCGCGTCCCAAAAGGCCACCGTTACCTGATATTCAAGATCGGTGCCGCGCTCCGGCTGTGTCTCCACGGCAGAACCAGAGCCGCCACGTCCGCCGAACATGCTGGAGAAAATATCCCGGAAGCCGCCTCCGCCTTGTCGGCCGCCTCCACCAAGGTCAGAGAAATCAAATCCGCTAAAGTCGAATCCCTGCGCCCCTGCGCTGCGCGTTCTTCCGCCGCCCGCATCGCCAAAGCCGCCTGCGCCAAAACCACCGCCGCGAGCATAAGCCTCTGCCGCTGCCGGATCAATATTGTCGGAGTAGAAGCCAAGCTGGTCATAAATCTTGCGCTTTTTGGGATCGCTCAGGACGTCGTTGGCCTCGGAAATCTCCTTGAACTTCTCTTCCGCCTTCTTGTCATTCGGATTCACGTCAGGATGGTATTTGCGCGCAAGTTTGCGGAACG
>DASRCD010000523.1:0-6502 GCA_035653315.1 Candidatus Angelobacter sp. | reverse complement strand
TGGGCATGACAATGTATTCATCCAATGTCACATTTTTATGATGAGATGGAATTTCCCGCCAACAGGCTTCAGCGCATTTTCCCAAAGCTGAAAAGTCCATTTGTGCGTCAACAATCCTACCGAAGTAACACCGCTTATTTTTGTTACAGATTGTGACGAAATAGCATCCAGACGCGGCATAGTTCCAGTCCGTGCGGCGGATGGTTTCAATACGGTATTTGTTCCGAAAAAGAGTCATAGACCAAGGTTTTGAGACGTAGCGGTGCTACGTCTCTACGTTAAGAGTTATTTATGCCCCATTATCTGCATCTGTAAATACAGTGCGTTTACGCTTTCTTCCGTTTAGCTGCCGGATCGGCTACTCGCACCAACGATTTCAGAGTCTCTATATTTCGCAGATCATCGCCCGGTTCCTCAATCGGCGTCTCGGCAATGAAGCTGGCGTGTTCCGTTCGCGGATCATTGAGCAACCGCCTAAAAGGTTCCAGTCCAATCGTTCCTTTGCCGATATGCTCATGCCTGTCCCGCTTTGATCCGCAGGCATCCTTCGCATCATTGCAGTGCCATACCGCGACGTTCGCCAGACCCACTGTTTCGTCCAGCTTCTGCATGGTCTGTTGCCAGCCGGATTCTGAAACAATGTCATACCCGGAAACATGGGTATGGCATGTGTCGATGCAAGCGCCTACCGGACAAACAGGTTTCAGGTATTCCAATAGATGCGCTACCTGATCAAATGATCCGCCAAGAGAAAACTCCGCCCCGGCGGTGTTCTCAATTAATACTTTCAGCTTACATTTCTCGAACTCAAGACCTTCGGCGGCTTCTGCAATGGAATGCGCCACCAGTTCCAGCCCTTCTTCGCGGCTGCGCCCGCGAAATGATCCGGGATGCAGCACAAGATACTCAGCGCCTAAAGCAATTGCCCGCTCCAACTCTCCGCGAAACGCCGCTACCGACTTGCGGTGAAATTCCGGAGTCGCGCTGGCAAGGTTCACCAGATAGCTGCCGTGAATCACCATGGGGCTGATTCCGTATTTTTCCCGCAAACCGCGCATCGCTTCACATTGCGATTGCGCCAGCGAATACGGCTTCCATTGCCGGGGACTGGAAGAAAATATCTGAAAAGTATTTGCTCCCAGGCGATACGCGCGCTCGGCAGCCATTTCCACGCCGCCAGCGGTTGAAGTATGTATGCCAATGCGCCGAGGCCCCGGCTTGGGCGGCTCGCCATTTGCCCACAGCAATACATCCTTCATGCTGAGCCGCTTACGCTGTGAAGCGTCGCGGTCTTTACGCTCTGAGCCCCCTGACGACATGCCCTAAGTTACTGATTTTAACATGTTGAAACCACTCAAACTTTGCGAACACCGCCCAGCCGCTCGAAGGAGACGTGCAGAAGTCATCTACAAATTGATCAGAAAATTTGCCATGACTAATGCTATGCTCGATTAAATTTCTGCTCACATGAGTACTGCTACCGTCACACAAACCATTCAGGCTCCACCGCAACGCAATACGCGGTTCCTTTCGATATTGGGAACCAGTGCGGTGGTGGGTCTTTTTATCTTTATGCGGGTTTGGCGAGTAGCGGACTACTCCCTGGATGGCGATGAAATCTTCAGCTTTCTTCTGGCGCACTATGACTGGCACAACTTATATGTTTCAGCTGTAAGGGACGCCATTCACCCGCCGCTTTTTTATGTGCTGCTCAAACTCTGGACAAAGATTGGCGGCGAGTCACTTTTATGGCTGCGGCTCTTCCCTGTTGCAGCATCCACGCTGTGTTTATTTCCACTCTTTCAGTTATGCAAGGACCTTGGCCTATCACGTGGTACACGCAATTTAGCTATTTTTATGGCCAGCGTGGATCCTTACGCGGTGTACTACTCGCAACACATGCGCATGTATTGCCTGCTGCAACTGTTCGGGCTGACTTCCATCTGGCTTTTTCAACGATATTTGCATGCGCCATCGCGCAAAAACCTTATTGCTCTCTCCACAGTAAACCTGCTGCTGGTTTACTCGCACTATTACGGTTGGCTCATTGTGGGCCTGGAATTTCTTTATCTGTTATGGAAGCGGCGTAAAGTTGCTGACTTTATGGTTGCGGGCTTCATCCTGCTGGCGCTTTTTGCTCCCTGGGCCAAAGTGGCAGCGCAGTCCTTACATGCCAAAGGCGGATTAGGGGAGAACCTTGGCTGGATATCCAAACCTAAATTCCATGACCTTTCCTGGTTTTACGTTGAACTGGCTGGATTAGCCGAATTCACGCGCATTGCTTTTCGCGCGGCGGTAGTGATCTTTTTATTTATTTATCTCTTTTACCGCAGGCGCATTGAGCTGGGCTTTCATTGGCTGGTGGTGATTGCTTTAGCTCCGCCCTTCCTTACCTATCTGGCTTCACAATGGCTTTCAGAATCCATTTGGGGACATCGGCATTTGCTTTTCACGGTTTGGCCATTTTTAGTTGTGCTTGCGGATGTTGTCTGGAGCCAGAAATGGATGGTTCGAAGCGCAGCTTTAGCCCTAATCCTACTCTGGGCGGGGTTTGCCATGGCTGCTTATTCACCCGCGCAGCAGAAAGTTCCCTGGGACAAACTCACATTAGGAATGCTGGACCAGGAAAGCGGCAACGTAGCAGCTGTTCCTTTCTATTCGCTTGATCCTTATCTGCATTACGCCATCTGGTTTCATTTGGATTGCCTCAAGAACCAGAATGTAAAACCACTTGGATTAACTTTTAGCTCCCGGGCTGACATTCCTGCGCTTCGCGTCAAAGCAGAAAAATTTGCCATTACAAAAGCCACCAGCATGGATGATCTTCACGGAGCGCATTACTGGGTCGGCTATGTAGAAGCCGCTTGGGCTGGAAAACCTTCTCCGCAATCCATTTTGAAGCAGCGTGGGTGCAAAATTGGCACTCCGGTCACTGCCCACGATGATTACCAGACCATTTTGGTATTTCCCGCCGACTGCCTGCCAGAGAGCCATTAAATCTTGCATTTCCAGCGGCATAACAACTGCTATTTCATTGCTCTTAAAGGCAAAACCACAGTAAACTGAAGCTGGCTGGAGGAAGTTTTCCCATGTTAGTTGTAATGAAAGCGCATGCCACGGAAGAGCAGGTGCACGCCGTTTGTGAGCGGATTGAATCATTAGGGTATCGGGCGCACGCTATTCCCGGTGCGCAACGCACGGCGATAGGCATCACCGGCAACAAAGGGGCATTTGAACCAGGCACCCTGGAAGAAATGTCCGGCGTGCAGGAAGTCATTCAGGTCAGCAAGCCGTACAAACTGGTGAGCCGTGACGTAAAAGAAGACGATACAGTCATACGTTTTACAGGCAGCGATGCCAGTTTTGGCGGCCGTGACCTTGGGATTGTAGCCGGCCCTTGCTCCATTGAATCCCGTGAACAGGCTTTTACCATTGCAGAACGCATCGCCAAGGCTGGCGCGCGCTTCTTTCGCGGCGGCGCTTACAAGCCACGTACTTCTCCGTATGCATTCCAGGGCATGGGCGAAGACGGCTTAAGGATCATGGCGGAAATCCGTGACCGGTTTGGTTTGCGAATCATTACAGAGGCTTTGGACGAAGAGTCGCTCCATCTGGTGGCTGATTATACTGACGTAATCCAGATTGGCGCGCGCAATATGCAAAACTTCTCCTTATTGAAAAAAGTGGGCCGCTTGCGCAAGCCTGTCATGCTCAAACGCGGCATGGCCGCTACTCTGGAAGAGTTCCTGATGGCAGCGGAATACATTTTGAGCGAAGGCAATTATGAAGTTATTCTTTGTGAGCGCGGCGTGCGCACCTTTGCCGACCATACCCGCAACACTCTTGACCTGAGCATTGTTCCCGCAGTACAGCGGCTGAGCCACCTACCAATCGTAGTTGATCCCAGCCATGGAACCGGCAAGCGCAACAAAGTTACTCCACTTTCACGCGCCGCTGTGGCAGTGGGCGCGGATGGACTTATGATTGAGGTCCACCATGATCCGGACCATGCTCTTTCTGACGGTATTCAATCCATCTTCCCTAACCAGTTTGATGAATTGATGAACCAGATACGGCAGATTGCCGCGATTCTGCACCGGAATGTTCAGGAGCCTAAGATCCAGGAGCCAAAAACGCAACCAGCGGTAGCGAAGGCCGGTCGATAGTCTTGCGCGCTCATCTTGTTGCAGTATGTTTGCTTCTGGCTGGCCTTTGCGGATGCAAGGATACTCCTGAACCAAGCCCTAATTATCGTGAATACGCGTATGTTTCGAATGGTGGCAGCAATAACGTCACCGTAATTGACCTGCGCGCGTTGACCATTCTTTCCACGGTTCCAGTAGGCCGCAGCCCCAGCGGACTGGCAGTAAATCCAAAGAAGAATGAAATTTACATCGCCAACACCGAATCAAACAATGTGAGCGTAATTGATGCGGAGACGAATAGGGTTGTCTCTACTATCGGCGTAAACCGCGCGCCTTTTTTTATTGATGTTTCTCGCGATGGTAAGAAAGCCTATGTAGCTAACTCAGGTTCTGCGAATGTTTCAGTGATTGATCTGGAGCAGCGCAAGGTAATCAAAAATATTTCCACCGGAAATGGCAGCAACCTTGCCCGCCTGACCCCTGATGGCAAACTGGTGATAGTAGCTCTGCATGATGAAGATTCCATAGCGGTCATTGATACGGGCAAACTTGCAGTGCGAGACAAAGTAAAAGTTTGTGCCAAACCGGTGGAACTGGCCGTGGTGCCCGATTCTAGCAAGGTGTTTGTGGCGTGCAGTGAATCCGGGCAAATTGGCGTGGTGGATTTGAAAGGCCCCAATGACAAATTGCTTGCATTGCTGGATGTAGGCAAAACACCGATTCACGTGATCGCCAAACCGGACGGGGGCGAAGTTTTTGTGTGCAACTATGACGCCAGCTCGATTTCCGAGATTGTAGCTGCGTCTAATGAAGTTAATAACACATTTCCTATTGGCGATCACCCGGTGCGCGGGTTGATTTCACCGGATAATGCTCTGCTTTATGTTGCGAATTTCGGCTCTGATTCAGTGGCTGTCTATAACATTGATACAGGCAAGCGCACCAGTTCTGTAACAGTAGGCAGTCACCCGGAAGCAATGGCGCTATCGCCAAATCAACTGCTGCTTTTGGTTGTGAATACCAGGAGCGGCGATATGACAGTGCTCTCACTCATTGATCATGCAGGCCATCCACAGGCGGAAGCTCCAACTTTGGAAACAATGATTCCATTAGGCAAAGATCCCAGGGCAATCGTGGTGAAGGCGTTCATCAGCCAGAAGTAGCAACTCAGACCAGACCAAGACCGCCATCGACAGTAAGAATTTGACCGGTAACGAAGTGAGGCGATGCGGCAAAGTACATCACCGCGCTCACAATGTCCTGCGGCGTTCCATTGGTTTGCATGGGCGTGCGTTTTGCCAGGCGATCGAGTAATGTGGGGTCTTTTTCCTCTTCTCCGGTATTAATCATGCCCGGCGCAACACAATTTACTGCTATCTCCGGCGCCAGGTCCTTGGCCATGACGCGGGTAAGCATGTGCAAAGCGGCCTTGGAGGAGCAGTAATGAGGATGCGTGATCCACGGCTTTTCTCCCCCGAGAGAGCCTAGATGAATAATTCGCCCGTGCGCTCTTCGCAGTTCAGGAATACAGGCTTTGGATGTGAGAAAAGCCCCTCGCACATTGACTGCGAAAACTTCATCCCACTGTTCTGTGGTTATCTCCTGCAATTCCGCGGTCTGGAATACACCGGCATTATTTACAAGCAGATCAATGCTTTTAAAACGCTCACAAACCTGTTTGATGGCTGCCTGAATAGAGGCTTCCTGGCGGACATCACAATGAATAGCAAGCCCTTCTGCACCTTTTTCTCTAATCTGTTGGAGCGTTTGCTGTGCCTCAGGCTCAGATCGCAAATAGGTGAAGGCAGTCTTTGCTCCGGCGCTTGCCATTGCGAGCGCAATGGCCCGCCCTAAACGGCGGGCTCCTCCAGTAATGAGAACGGTCTTTCCTTTTAAATCTGACACTCAGAAATTGTAAATGGCACGAGCTTTGACGGAGATTGAGACGGCTTGAATCTTTTAGAGGGAACTTTTATCCAATAGGCTTATGAGCAGTAAACCTTATTTGATCTCTTCCGCGGATTCAGAAACACAGCCAGCGGTTATTCCTACGGTTGAAACCGAAGCGCTGGACGCTTATTCCCGCGTGGTGACGAGCGTGGCGGAATCAGTCAGCCCTTCAGTGGTGCGGATTCAGGTGGAGAATGCACGTGGTCGAGGCGGGAGCGGTTCCGGATTTATCTTTACACCGGATGGCTTCATTCTGACCAACAGTCATGTGGTGCATGGCGCAGAAAAAATTACAGTATGGACGCCGGATTCCGGCGACTTTAAAGCCCAGCTTGTAGGCGAAGATCCTGATACTGATCTGGCGCTGGTTCGAATCGATGCGCCGGCCCTGCATAGCGTGAAGCTGG
>DASRCD010000522.1:0-7233 GCA_035653315.1 Candidatus Angelobacter sp. | reverse complement strand
TTGCGGCCAATTTTATACACAACCAGCAGCAGCGCCAGCATCCCCAGCGCAATCGGCAAGCGCGTTGACCAGTCGTGCACGCCAAAAATCTTGTAGCTTGCGGCCACGCACCAGTACATAAGCGGCGCTTTTTCCAGGTAGCGGAAGCCGTTCTGTCCATCACCTCCATTGATCCGCAGCGTGACCCAATCGCCATGCTCAACCATTTCTCGCGCGGCTTCAGCGTGGACAGTATCCGCGTCATCCATCAGTGGCGGCTGAAATATAGTTCCCAGATAAATCACGGCCCAGAAAAGAACAATCACCAGAAGAAAAAATCTGGCGTGGCGGGTAGGATGCGACAACTGTAAGTCAGCCGGAGACTGTCTTGGATTCAATGTCTGCATGAGCGGCTCAATTATAAAAGCTTGCTTATGGAGTAAGACTCAGCGCTCCAGATAAATGCTTTTAAAGATCTCCCTACGTGGGATTTATTTTCCATGCTTTTCGCGCAATATTGGCTGAAAAGCAACTCTCGCTGTAACGAAATTCAAGAAAATGCACTACTCAGGTGCCGGGCGTATTTTTCAGAATGTAATGCCCGCATGATTTGCAGATCGGGAGGGGACTGCATTGCAAAATCGCATAACGCGTCGTCGGTTTATGGTCACGGCTGGGGCTGCTGCCACCACCGTACTGGGCTCTTCACTCTTTCAACTGGAATCTGTCTGGGCTGCGCCTTACATACGCCGCAATCTTGGCGGAATGACCGCCAGTGATCCGGTCCTGGTGTCCTATCGCAAGGCCATCAAGGCCATGAAGATGCTGCCTGATTCCAACCCCTTGAGCTGGGCTTATCAAGCGGCCATTCATGGCGTTCCGGGCCCTGCCACTCATACCGCATGGAACACCTGTGAACATGGCACGCCATACTTCTGGTCATGGCATCGCATGTATCTTTACTGGTTTGAGCGCATCATCCGGAAAATGTCTGGTGACAATGGATGGGCTCTGCCTTATTGGGACTACATCTCGCCTTCGCAGCGGTCATTGCCGGTCCCGTTTCGTGATCCCAGCAGCGAACTCTATCTGGCAGACCGGGGCCCGGGCTGGAACGCCGGAACAGCCTCTTATCTTGCCTCGCATGTTGATCCAACTTTGGGCAACAGTTTTGTCGATTATTTCTCCGGACAAAGTGGGCTGGAGAGCAATCCTCATGACAATGTTCACGTTGATATGGGCGGAGCCATGGCAGACCCAAGCACGGCTGCTCCGGATCCCATCTTTTATGTGCATCACTCGAATATTGATCGCTTGTGGAATCTCTGGCTGGCGCAGGGTGGTGGTCGTGCTGATCCGCTCTCCACGCCATCATGGAAGAACAAGAGTTACACGTTCTTTGATGAAAATGGCAATCAGATTAACATGACAACGTGTGACATTCTTCGCGCCGCCCAGCAGTTGAATTACACCTATGAAAGCGAGCCTGCACAGGTGAATAGTTATTGCATACCGCGCTTCAAGCTTCCCATTTATTACCTGATTCCCATCATTCTGATTCACTGGCCCGGTCCTCCGGTTGAATTGAATGGGCCGGAAACTGCGGTCGAGATTGACATCAGCAAATTTCAGCAACGCCTGGCTCCGCTGGCTGAAGGCAGGACTAAAGGTGAGTTCCTGGTGCTTGAACTGGATAACGTTGAAGCTGCCAAAAATCCCGGCGTGGTTTGGGAAGTTTATTTAGGAGCGCCTCCCAATGAGACGCCCAATGCAGAAAGCCCCTTCTTCATGGGCACCATCACGTTGTTCGGCGCAGGCGTGCGTGAACATGCGCACAATGGTTTCAAGCCGGCAAAATTTAGTTTCCGTGCAAATCGTGCAATTCTGGCTGCTCTCAAGTCCCGGCAGGAAAAATTAAGGCTGCTGTTTGTTCCCAGTGGTCCTCTGATTGATGGCAAGCCCACTCATCCTGAAGTGCAATCACCGGTTCGTATTGGAGCAGTGAATATTTCTGTTGCCAGTGAAAAACCGGAACCCCCAAAGAACCTGGAAGCACCAGAGAACCCTAGATAGCTAATCGCATCCAATTTTCACATTTTGGGCCGGAATAAAAAAATTCCGGCCTGATTTACAGTTGCTTAGTCCAGGTGCTCAGTAACGGTAGGCTGCTTTTCAAATAGTCCACACCAATTTTGTTGTGAGTTCCCGCATTTTCATCACTCATTAGAATAAAATTTATTTTATGCAGCCATGCCGCGTTGCTGAGGTGCTCCGTTGAGCCAATCCCTGGAAACTCCGCGTCTTACTGTTCCCATACCGCAGGATTTTCCCCGCGCCGGCGCAGAAGCCCTTGCTGCCGATCTACGTGCCGCCATTACAGGGGAAGTCCGTTTTGACGATGGCACCCGTGCCCTGTATGCCGTGGACGGCTCAAACTACCGCCAGGTCCCTATCGGCGTGGTGATTCCCAGGACTATTGATGAGGTCATACAAATCGTCGCCATTGCGCGCAAGCACCAGGCCCCGTTGTTGCCGCGCGGGGGCGGCACCAGCCTCTGCGGACAATCCTGCAACGTGGCCCTGATTGTTGATTTTTCCAAGTACCTGAACAAAATCATTGAGATCAATCCTCAGGAAAAATATGCCTGGGTGCAGCCCGGCTGTGTGCTTGACCATCTGCGCAACGCTGCAAACGAGCACAATCTCACTTTTGGCCCTGATCCTTCCACGCATGAATATTGCAATCTGGGCGGGATGATCGGCAACAACTCCTGCGGCGTGCACTCTGTTATGGCGGGCCGCACTGTTGATAACGTGATTGAGCTCGACATCTTGACTTATGACGGCGAACGGATGCGCGTGGGGCTTACCTCTGATGCCGAGCTTGAAGAAATCATTCGCGCCGGTGGACGCCGTGCAGAAATCTACTCGCGCCTGGGCGCATTGCGCATGCAATACGCTGATCTTATCCGCAAGCGTTATCCCAAAATCCCGCGCCGCGTCTCCGGTTATAGCCTGGATGAGCTTCTCCCTGAGCGTGGCTTCCATGTAGCGCGCGCATTGGTGGGAGCGGAAGGCACCTGCGTCATGATTCTTGGCGCAAAAGTCCGGCTGGTGGACTGGCCCAAAAAACGTACCACCGTCGTCATGGGCTTTAAAGATGTTTATGCCGCGGCGGACATTGTTCCAGAGGTTCTGAAATCGGAGATGCTCGGCCTGGAAGGCATGGATGATGTGCTCATCTCCAACATGAAGAAGAAGGGCCTTCATCCTAAAAGCATTGCCATGCTGCCGGAAGGCCGGGGCTGGCTGTTGTGCGAGTTCGGCGGAGAGACCAAGGAAGAATCTAACGCCAAAGCGCAGGCTTTGATGGACCGGCTTAGCCTTCTGCCCGAGCCGCCTAGCATGAAGCTCTTCACTGACGAGCGTGAAACCCTCATGGTCTGGAAGGCGCGTGAGTCTGGCTTAGGTGCAACGTCACAGGTTCCCGGCGAGCCGGAAGCGTGGGAAGGCTGGGAAGATGCCGCTGTTTCTCCTGAGCAGTTAGGCGTATATTTGCGCGGCTTGCATCGCTTGCTGGCCAAATATGGCTATCATTGCGCGCTGTACGGACACTTTGGCGATGCTTGCGTGCACATGCGCATTAACTTTGATCTGATCACGGAAGAGGGAATCAGGAAATTCCGCTCCTTCATTGAGGAAGCAGCGGATTTCGTGGTTGAGCTGGGCGGTTCGCTTTCCGGCGAGCATGGTGACGGCCAAGCGCGTGGTGAGCTTCTGGGCAAAATGTACGGCCCTGAGCTGATGGAAGCTTTCCGCGAGTTTAAGCGCATCTGGGACCCCGGCTGGAAGATGAATCCCGGCAAAAAAATTGACGCCAATCCGCTGGATGAAAACCTGCGGCTCGGCGCTACCTATCGTCCCGCGCCGGTCAAAACGTATTTTACTTTTCCTGAAGACCACGGCCATTTTCCTGAGACCACGCTGCGCTGCGTGGGCGTGAGCAAGTGCCGTAAAGACAGCGGTGGCATCATGTGTCCCAGCTATATGGCCACCCGTGAAGAGAAGCATTCCACTCGCGGACGCGCGCGCCTGCTGTTTGAAATGTTGCGCGGTGAGCCTCTGGAAAAGGGCTGGAAGAATGAATATGTAAAAGAGGCGCTGGACCTGTGCCTGGCCTGCAAAGCCTGCAAAAGCGAATGCCCCATTCAGGTGGATATGGCCACTTACAAAGCGGAGTTTCTGGCCCATTATTATGAGGGCCGTTCCCGTCCACGCGCCGCTTATGCCATGGGATTGATTTATCGCTGGAGCAAGTTGGTCCGCGTCGCGCCATGGCTGGTAAACATTCTTGGCCGTCTGCCCGGAACTTCAAACCTGATCAAGCTCTTCGGCGGCATCTCGCAAAAGCGCAAAATGCCGGCATTTGCTTCGCTTACATTCACGGATTGGTTTCGCCGCCGCGCGTTTCACAACATCAGTTATCCCAAGGTAATTTTGTGGCCAGACACTTTCAGCAACAACTTCAATCCTGAAATTGCCAGGGCCGCCGTGGAAGTGCTGGAGCATGCCGGTTATCAGGTAAAAATTCCTGAGACCTCGCTCTGCTGCGGCCGTCCCCTCTATGACTTTGGCATGCTCGATGAAGCGCGTGACACTCTCAAGCACACCTTAAGTGGCTTGCGCGCTGATATTGCAGCAGGGACTCCCATCATCGGCCTGGAGCCAAGCTGCGTCTCTGTTTTTCGCGATGAGATGATCAACCTGCTTGGCAAAGAGAATGCTGAGGCGCAGAAACTCCGCTCGCAGGTCTATTTATTCAGCGAGTTTCTGGTTAACAAAGCGGACTACCATCCGCCGCAGCTTGATCGTAAAGCCCTGGTGCATGGTCACTGCCATCACCGGTCAGTCCTGAATTTTGATTCTGAATCAGAGCTGCTCAAGCGCACCGGCCTGGATTATCAGGTGCTCGACTCCGGCTGCTGTGGCATGGCCGGCTCCTTCGGCTTTGAAGCCGATAAGTATGATGTCTCAGTCCAGATTGGCGAGCGCGTGCTTCTGCCCGCCGTGCGCAGTGCCGCTGCGGACACGCTGATCATCACCAATGGCTTTAGCTGTTATCAGCAGATTGAGGGCCTTACTGGACGCAAGGCCCTGCATCTGGCGGAGGTGCTGAGAATGGCGATCCAGACGGGCAGGGAACCCGGGAAAGAAAAAAGTTCGCCGATGGTTCACGCAGGAACGCGCAAGTAATCAAGTGCATCAATTATGGACGGAGCAGGCATGGACGGAGCAGGCATTCTTGCCTGTGTTGCAAATGATGGAGGGCGGAGCAGGCATTCATGCCTGCGTACAGAGTGAATGGTTAATGGGGCTTCAGCCCTGATTCAGCTTGCCATCTGCATTTCAGCTTCATGCTCAATTGCGGGAACACTGATCTTCAACTTTTCCCCCAGTGCCACAAAACGCTCCGCCCATCCGCGTGTCTCCGCGTTTGGTTGTGATGAAACCCGCCCCAGCTCCGCATTCATGATGGAATAATAAATATTTTGTGCGTGCCAGTAGTTCACCGGAAACGGCAGAGTATCAAATAAAGTGATAAGCACATTGGCTCGTTCCAGCAGTTCACGGTCATGGGGTTTATTTTGCAGGGTGCGCATGATCCGCGTCAGGCTGTTGGCGGCGGCATAGCCCACACCCGCCTCGTCTATTTTTACGCCTTCCCGCTTTACCATCTCCATGAGCATCGCTACGCGCACAAAATCCACCGGATCAGTTTCCAGCGTGTGCTTCAGGTCTGTATTCAGGACAAATTCCGCCGTTAAGCGCAGCACCGGAGGCACCGGCTGCCCCATCTCTTTCAGCAGCCGCAGCAGGGCGCCGTGCTTTTCGTAAATCGTGTGGTAACTGGCTTCCGCATCCTGCAATGTGCGGGAGAGAATAATATGCAGAATGCGCTTCTGTTCGTCCTTGAACAGCGACTTCAGCGAGTACAGCATACTTCCAAAATGCTCGTCCAGCAGCCGCAGCATCTCGGCAAAATTTCCCTGGGAAAATGCCGCCATGCTTTCCGTAACCAGCTCGTTGTAATCTTCGTGCTCGTTGCTTTCCTTCACACCGGCATGCAATGCCTGGTCGCCAAGATAGACCACCGCAAATGTCAGGTCGCGTGACTCGCGTGTGATGCGTGAAGTAATCCGCGCCTTGCCCAGCGCCAATCGCGCTGAATCCGACTCCGCATGTTTGTAGTCTAGGGCTTGAATGTCATAGCAGAACTGCGGAATAAGATGGTCTCCATCAAACATGCTGCTGATGGCGAAATGCGCTCCCACCTTGCACAAATCCACAAATGACGGCCTGACCCACATGTTATAAATTCTTGCGCCATCGCCGAACTCAGGAATATTGCTCTTGGCCGCGGCCAGCTTCTCCACAAATCCCGGCTCTATGTCGTGGGCCCCCATTTCCTGTGCCAACTGGATCACGCGTCCGGCATACTGGATTACCTGCACGGTTTCTATGCCGCTCAGCTCGTCAAAGAACCAGCCGCAGCTTGTGTACATCAGCATGGCATGGCGTTGCATTTCCAGCAGCTTCAGCGCCGTGCTGGTCTCTTCCGGACGTAGCTCGCGCCGTGAATGCTTCTCAAAGAAGAACCACATGGACTCAGGGGAACGGTCCAGCACAACGTCTATATATTCATCGCGCGCCGCCCACGGATCTTTGAGCAGTTCCGCAGCATTTTGCTCATACACTTCCGCAACTCGGTCGCGCAGATAATCCAGTGCTGCTCTCAAGGGGCCGCGCCAAGCCTGGTTCCATCCTTCACGTCCGGAATTGCAGCCGCAATCGCTGCGCCAGCGTTCCACGCCGTGAGCGCAACTCCATGAGGTGTTCTCAATGATCTGCACCTCATGCGTTGGCGGAAATTTTTCCAGGAACTCTCCGTAATTCGTGAGCTGGATTTCCTGGTCGTGTTCAATGCAATCCAGCGCGTAGGCCAGCGCCATGTCCCCATGTTTGTGGTGATGGCCGTAGGTCTCGCCATCCGTGGCGATGTGCATCAACTGGTCCCAATCGCGCTTGTCAGAAAAACCTGTGCGTAGCCGGCCGGCGAATTGCTCTCCGCTATTGAGAAGCTTTTCAAAAGCCACGGCCTGGGAGATAGGCCCGTCATAAAAGAAGAGATTGATTTTCTTCCCGGAAGGCAGCTTGGCCAGATAGGCCCGGCTTGGATCAATACGCCCGCCGCTT
>DASRCD010000521.1:0-4351 GCA_035653315.1 Candidatus Angelobacter sp. | reverse complement strand
CGCACCAACAATATTCACCGAATCATTGATATAAAGTCCGCCATGCGCGCCGGTGTTGTCGCCATCCACGCGCGCGATGCTGAGCGTGTAAGTCCCCGCCGCAAGAATAATGGTGTCAGTGCCGGCTGTGGCATTGGCTTTCAGGACTGCTTCCCGCAAGCTGCAGGAAGTAGACGTATCGGCGTTGCTCGTATTGTTGCATGTGGCGGCAGTTGTGCCGGGCGCAGGGTCGTCAGTGCGATTGACGAAAAAAGTTGGATCTGGCAGCGGCATCATGACCGCGGGCGCAAGCTGTCCTTGATGCAAGGCAACAATGCCGGGACGGTTATCAATGTTCGTCCGCATGGGCATTGCGGCAACCACGGAACCGCTGTATGGCCGCGTAGAAACCTGCGCGGGAGCAAATGTGGTTGCGCCAGCCTCAGGCTTTGGATGTGAGATCACGGCCAACTGTCCCAGAGATGGGTTCAGCACCATGATGTCATCGGCGGTCTGGTCAGAGATGCGCGCACGGAAAAAAACCGGCGGCTGCCCGGAAGCAAACGGGGCTGCGGCGGCAACGCTCTCAACCACCTGCCATCCGTTCTGCGGAGCAGCGCGCTGCGCGTTCAACGGATTTGCAAATCCGCGCCGTGCCGCATGCAAGCGGGCCTGATGTTCTTCCAGCGTTAGAGGATGCGGATCAAATTCGGTGTGCGTGGCAATATGCACAGTGCCATCAGGCGTGAGCAGCGCCATTTGCAGGGATGAATTACGGTCATAAATAAATGAGCCCAACGCCAGGGCGCTGGCATTCACCGGCAGAGAAATCTGTTCAATTTGAAAAGTAGAGGAATGCAGGGCAAAAACTTTTCCTCCGGACAGGAACACCGTGTCTGTATATGAGTCGCCAAGATCGCCAAAGACAATGTTGGAGGCTGCCGCAGCCAGTGGAAATTCCGCAGGCGAACCCAGACCCTTCATTGAGCCGGTGAAGACCAGCAAGGAAGAATTATGTGGAGTTGTGACGCCTACAACTACGTTGGAAAAATGCACGCTGCGCAGAAGCCGCTCCGCAGCCAGTGAAGTAACGTTTCCTGAAAGCGCCACTATCTGCGCGGCGCCGAATTTGCCTTTGCCATCGCCTGGGAATACATACAAGCTGTTGCCGCCGCGTGCAGCAACTACCAGATCTTGATGCCCGCTGGAAGTGAAGCGCCCCAATGCCATGAAATCAGGACGCACCGGGATATTCATGGTCTGCGCATTCGGCAGAAACGGCGCGGGGAACTGTCCGTGGCCAATGGCCTGCAACGTGGCGTTGCTCTGCGGAGCAAAAGCATCAATATTGCCGCGATGAATCACAATCGCGCCGCCAGTGGGCGTGCTGAAGCCTGTCACCAGGTCGCCGTATCCATCACCATCAACATCGGCAGTCGCCATGGAAAGCGGCTGCGCCTGTCCGGCGGCCACTTTTTGCGCAAGCGCATCCGTGCCGGTTGCCTTCACCGGCACTGCCTGATTCTCGGCCAGCCAGATTTTTGGCCCGCGAACAGGCGTTTGCTGCTGAACTGGCGCCGCTAGCAGCGAACTACCATATCCGCCCAGCAGTAAACACATCATCAGGAAGGCGGCCAATTGAATTTTGGTGATTATGCGATGGCAAGCAGGCAGAGAACTTCTAGTCACGGCTTACGACTCCTTGCAACTTTCTGGCTATGTGGGGGACCGGAAGATTGGGGCTATCAAGAAGAGATAAAAGTCCACCTTCCGGAATTAGGCGGACAGCTCCACATAAGTACTGCAAACTTTGAGGACTTTTGCTGCGATTAACTACTCTGCTGCTTCCAGTCTTTTCTTGTCAAGAAAAAACATTCCTTAATAAATACTTAGGGTCACTAACGTAACTAGAAGAAAATTGATAGAAAAATCTTTTCACACCTTAATTAAAAAGAGTGTCTTACCTCAAACTGGTTCTTTTGTTAATCAGGCATTTACAAGATTTATCCAAGACTTCCGGCACCCACCCTAATCCGATCATTACTAATTGGTAAACAACAGTATGCGGGATTCCCGGCAGCTCCAACCTAAGGTATTCTGCGCAAATTCTTGCTAACTATTACTGAACGGATTCCCAAAATGGGAATTACATATTTTTATTCCCATTCCGGAAATGGAACGCCTGATCTACTGCATTGTGCTATGGAATTGTTGAAGACCATGTCATCAGGAAGTGAAAACCTTTTTCCTGGCTTCTCTGAAATCCAAGGCGCTCAAAGAGCCGCAATGAGGGATTAAAGCTTTCCACATAGATGGTGACAGGCTGGTTGCAATTTCCTGCTTCGGCAAGGACCGCTTGCAGGCATACGGAGCCAATTCCCTGGTTCCGATAGGCCGGCAATACGGTGATATCCAGGATATGGAAAACCGCCGGACCACGATCCAGATAAATTCTGCCTGCGGCCATTCCATTGAAGAGAATAATGTCATGACTGGCGTTCGGAAACTCGGCCGCATAGTGCTGCTTCTGCGCCGTGAACTGCATCCGCAGGAAACTTTCCTGTTGCTCAGGCGTCCAGGGAACACGCGCCATTTCTTCAGCGCGAGAGCTTGCATATACGGCGAAAAGAAAGTTGTCGTCCTCCGGCGTTGCCGGACGTAGTGTGATCTGCTCTTTTTCAATCATGGCGCTGGCTTGCGGAAGCGATGAAACACAGACTCGTAAACAATCCCCTCGGCATCAGAGCTGATTGCCGTGAGAAATATTTCGAAAGTCCCCAGCTTGTCATGTTCCAGGCGATGAATCTGCTGCGGCAGGCGCGGCGCAGAAGGCCCGCGAAAATAAAGTGAGAACATTTCAATCTTGGGATAAGAATCGCCTTCCATGACTTGAACCAGCTCAAAGTTGAACGGCCTATTGCCGGGCAAAATGACTTTGAACTGAGTATGCAAATTCTGCTGGAAAAGATTGCTATTGAGATTGTCAAGCGAAGTGAGCATGAAAGCCACAGACTATGCAACCAGAGCTGCGCCTGTCAACAGGGATGGCCTTTAATTGCTGCTGCTCAATGAACAATCCTGAGAATTCCGTCTATGGTAAAAACCTCATAGCAGCCGCCGATAGCGCATGTTACGATGATTCGCGGTCGCTATGCAGACGCTAGTTCGAGACATCAAATACGCTCTGCGAGCGTTCTCCAAAAGCCCCGGCTTCACAATGGCCGCCATATTGTCTCTGGCAATTGGGATTGGCGCGAATACAGCCATCTTCAGCATCACCAGTGCCCTGTTGCTGCGCCCGCTCCCGTATAAAGACGCTGACCGTCTTGTGATCCTGTGGAATTCTTCTCCCGGACTTGGCATAACCCGAGACTGGTTTTCAAGCGCGCAATATTTTGACATCAAAGACAACCACCATGGCTTTGAGCAGGTGGCGCTGGCGTTCGGCGGGGATTACAACATCACCGGAGAAGGCAATCCCGAACGCGTGGGAGTCACCCGCGTCAGCAGCAATTTTCTTCCCATGCTTGGTGCGCAGGTAATTGCAGGCAGGCTCTTTACTCCGGAAGATGACCATGTAGGCGGGCCCAATATTGCCATCCTTACCTATGGCCTGTGGCAGCGCCGTTATGGGGGCAATCCCATGGTCGGCCATTCCATCACGATCAATTCCCATATTTACCAGGTGGTTGGAATCCTGCCCAAAAATTTTTCTGTACCGCGTGAGGTCATGCCGGTTTTGGATGGCTCCGCGCCGGTGGATATTTTTCTTCCCATACCGTTTTCCCCGAGCGCCGCGGAAGAGCGGGGCAATGAAGATTACAACATCATGGCCAAGCTGCGGCCCGGCGTTTCTCTGGAACAAGCGCGTGCTGAAATGGACACCATCACAGCGCGCCTGCGCCAGGCCCATCCTGACGTCTATCCTCCCAATGGCAATCTCACTTTCGTCATTCTGCCATTGCTGGAACAGGTTGTTGGCAATGTCCGTCACACGCTCTGGTTGTTGCTGGCAGCGGTAGCTTGTGTTTTATTGATCGCCTGCGTGAATGTTGCCAACCTGCTTCTTTCGCGGGCCGTGGCTCGCCAACGCGAAATTGCCGTGCGTACCGCCGTGGGAGCCAGTGCTGGCAATATTATTCGACAACTTTTGACAGAGAGCACCTTGCTTGCAATTTTAGGCGGCGCTGTAGGAATCCTGCTGGCATTAGTTTGCATTCATTGGACCCACGTCTTTGGCCCGCAAAGCGTGCCGCGTATCACCGAAATTGGTATTCGGGGTGATGCGCTCTTATTCACGCTTTTGATCTCCATTATTTCCGGCATTTTGTTTGGTCTGGCTCCGGCATTACGGGTGGCGCGGCCTGACTTG
>DASRCD010000520.1:0-4075 GCA_035653315.1 Candidatus Angelobacter sp. | reverse complement strand
CGCGGTGAGTTGAAAGACAACGTTTTTGTTCCAAAAGAATTGATTGTGGGCCGACCGCAAATGCGCGGCATGCGTGGCGGTCAGGGTGGCCAGACACCCGAGCAGCAGAAGCCTGCTACGGCTGATCCTTCTCCAGGCGCTCCGCCTGCGGCTACACCTAAATAACCCCATAAAGAGCAACCATGCGCCGCTACTCGTCTGGAATATGGATTTTTGCCTTGGGGCTATCATGTGCTCTGCATGCGCAAGGATCAATACTGTCCACCAGCCAGCAGTCTTCGCCTGCTTCTCAGCCTGTGCAGATTCCGCCAGCATCTCCACCTTCTGCCATATCATCAACAGACGCCACCGCGCCTTATGGAGAGATTACCGGCTCAGTTAAATCAGGTAATGTTCCATTGCCCGGAGTTACAGTCACAGCAGCGAATACGCTGACGGGAAAAAAATACTCCACCTCCACTGATGTTGACGGTACTTTCAAGATCTCCGTCGCGGGGAAGGGCCGCTATGTGGTGAGAGCTGAGTTCTCCGCTTTTGCGCCGATGACTCAGGAGGTTTTGGTCAACGATCAGAACCGCAATGGCAGGGCCGATCTCGCAATGGTGCTGCTTTCTCGCGCACAGAAAGAAGAACAGCAGCAGGAACAGGCGCAGCAGCGTCAGCACGCGGCACAACAATTAGCCGGGAACCGTGGCGGTGGCATGCAGCAACTGGCGCTTTCTAGCGCTGGCGGAGACCTTGGCGCAACCTCTGCCGGTGGCAACAATGATGCTGCTTCACTGGCCGGATCAGGATTGCCCAATGCCGGGCTTGCCGCTGAAGGCGGAAATGAGTCTGTCGCGATCTCCGGAGCGCAGGGGCGCGCGGAGCAAAATATGTTTGATCCCGGAGAGATGCAGGACCGTCTTGCTGATATGCGCGATCAAATGGCACGCCAAGGTGGCAATGGAGCAGTCTCACTGGGCGGCCCCGGAAATTTTCAAATGGGCGGTGGTGGTTTTGGTGGAGGCGGATTTGGCGGCGGTGGCCCAATGGCAATCATGATGGGCGGAGGTGGAGGCGGCAGGGGGATGCGCGGCTTCAACGCGAACAAGCCGCATGGGTCGCTATTCTTTAATTATGGCGGCTCCGGTCTGGATGCCAAGTCTTACTCGCTCAACGGCCAGCCGGAGGACAAAGCCAGTTACAGCCAGAAGCGCTTTGGCGCTACCATCGGCGGTCCACTGAATATTCCACACATTTACAAGGGCGGCACCAAAACATTTCTTTTTGGCAATTACACCGGATCACGCAGCACTAATCCTTATGACGTTTTTTCCACAGTGCCCACACAGGCGGAACGATCAGGCGATTTTTCCAGCCTGCTGGCCGGGCCAAATCCCGTGCAACTTGTCGATCCGGTAACCCACGCGCCTATCACTAATAATCAGATCACCTCCATCAATCCGGCAGCTGCGCAACTGCTGGCATTCTTTCCTTCACCTAACCTGCCTGGTACTAGCAGGAACTTTCATTTTGTTTCTGCCAGCCCCAGTGATAGCGACACTGGTTTTATCCGCTTCAACCACAACTTTGGCGACCAGCAGCAGGGCATTTTTGGCGCGCGCGGCGCTGCCCGCCAGAGGCGCCAACAGCAGCAGCAAAACCAAAAGAAAGAAAATTCCCGCTGGTCGCAAAGCATCAATGGCGGTTTTGTCTATAACAATATCCGCACTACCATCCTGAATCCGTTTCCTGGACTTGGCGGCAAGCAATCTGTTCAGAACTACAATTTTAATTTTGGCCACAGCACTGTGAAGGGTCTTTTTCTGAACTCGCTGCGCTTTACCTATAATCGCAGCGGCATCACTACGGCCAACAATTTCACCAACACAAACAATATTGAAGGCCAGTTAGGCATCACGGGTGTTTCACAACGGCCTGCCGACTTTGGTTTGCCAAACATCACATTGGCGCCGCAGTTCAGCAGCCTTCAGGACACAACGCCGCTCATCCGCAACACGCAGAATATTTCCGTTAGTGATTCCATGAGCCTCACTCGCGGCAAGCATGGCTGGACATGGGGCGGAGATTTTCGCCATCAACTGCTGGATACCAGCAATGCCAGCAATGCTCGCGGGACGTTTATCTTTACCGGCGCGGCTAGTGGCGCGCCACTGGCTGATTTTCTGCTCGGCTTTGCCCAGGAAACTTCGCTGCAATCCGGCGCAAGTGAGTATCGCTTCCGCAACAGCACATTTGATCTTTTTGTGCAGGACAATTGGCGCATGGCCAAGAACCTGACTTTCAACCTTGGCTTGCGCTATGAATACGTGACACCGTTTGTTGAGTTGAATAACCAGTTAGCCAATCTGGATGTGGCCTCTGATTTCAGCGCGGTTGCCCCTGTTCTGCCGGGCCAGATTGGGCCAATCACGGGCAAACATTTTCCTGACGCATTGGTAAACCCTGACCGCAACAATTTTGCTCCCCGCCTTGGCCTGGCCTGGAAGCCTTTTTCCAAAACGGTAGTCCGCACAGGATATGGAATCAATTACAACATTGGCCAATACGGCCTGATGGCAACACAGCTTGGTTTTCAACCGCCATTTGCTGTTGCGCAAACCAATCCCGCTCCTACTCCAACATCATTAACCCTGCAAAATGGATTTCCTGCCGCGATTGCCGCCAGCCCTGACCACATTACCAATACTTATGCCGTGGATCCCAATTACCGGCTGGCTTATGTGCAATCCTGGAACCTCAACCTGCAGCAGGAAATCAAGAGCAGCGTTGTGGTGAATATCGGTTACACAGGCGCCAAGGGAACGCACTTGGATATTGTCCGCGCTCCAGATCAATTGCCCACAGGGGGCCCGCGATTCACCCCCTGCACGCCGGGCATTGCGGCCAGCGCAAATTGCATTCAGCCTTTCCTGTTTGAATCTTCTGAAGGTTCTTCCATTCTGCATCAGGGAACATTGCGCGTGCGCAAGCGCCTGCGGCGCGGGTTTTCAGTGGGCGGAACGTACATATATTCCAAGTCGATTGATAATGCTTCTTCCATCGGCGGAGGCGCGGTGGTGGTTGCACAGAATGATCTGGACATTGCTGCAGAGCGCGGGCTTTCCAGCTTTGACCAGCGTCACCGCTTCGTCGCCGACTACATTTATGAACTGCCTTTCGGCAAAGACCGTAAATGGCTGGCGTCAGACAGCATTCCACAGCATATTCTCAGCGGCATTCAGTTCAGCGGAAACGTAACGCTTGCCTCCGGCTTTCCGTTTTCCGCCAGATTTTTTGGCACGTCCACGGATTTGAGCCGTGGCGTTACCGGCGCCGCGCGCCCTGATGCCGTAGCAGGCCAGCCCATTCAGTTAAGCGATCCCACAATTCAGGAGTGGTTCAATACTGCCGCGTTCACCGCGCCTTCTGGAGTTTTTGGCACGGCAGGAAGAGACACCATCATTGGGCCGGGGACCGTTGAATTTGACATGGCTTTTTCCAAAACCGTGCAGATCAGGGAAATGCAGAGCCTGGAAATGCGGCTCTCCGCCACCAATGTCTTCAACACCGTTCATTTCAGCTCCATTGACACCACCTTTGGCTCGCCAACTTTCGGACAGGTAATCGCCGCAGGCAACATGCGCAAGGCCCAACTCACGGCAAGGTACAGGTTCTAGAATGCTCAATCGCCCGGCACATCACTCTTCACGTTTGCGGCAAATGATCTCCGCGGGGCTGGCTGCGCTGCTGCTTTTTTCGAATGCCGTGGGACAAGCCTCGTCACAGCCGCAGGCCACAAAAGACACTCAGGGAATGTACCGCTTCCGTGTGGAAAGTGAATTGGTGTTGGTGAATGTGGTGGTGCGTGACAAGCAAGGCAAGCCCCTCACTGATCTAAAGCAGGAAGACTTCACGGTATTGGAAGATGGCAAACCACAACGCATCTCCAGCTTTGATTTTGAAAATCTTGATACCGCGCCGCTGCCGGCCAGTTCCACACCCACTCAGCAAACCGCCAATGGCCAGCCGACAGCCCCGCCCAAGGCGATTCTGACTACCAAAGATGCTGACCAGGCGCTAAGCAATAAGC
>DASRCD010000519.1:0-5080 GCA_035653315.1 Candidatus Angelobacter sp. | reverse complement strand
AGGCAAGACGACGTTTATTGCCGCATTATGGCACGTTGTTTCCGTGCAAGAGATCGCATCAGCACTACGATTGGGAGAACTCCAACCCTCCAGAGATCATCTCAACAGTATTTCTAAAAAGTGGAGAGAATGTGCCTCGGTGGGCCGCACAATTTTGGGCAAAGAGCGCAGTGTGGCCATGAATCTGGAGACATTGGATGGGATGAGAAAATTTCGCGTAACTATGCCTGACACATCCGGAGAAGCATTTCGAAGGATATTTGAAAATAGGCGATGGACTACTTCGTTTGGAACCGCAGTAGAAAGAAGCGCTGCGCTGATCTTCTTTATGCATCCTGACTTTATGATTGCTCCTCACAGAATTGATGACGGAGTTGAGGAGGCAATCAGCATTATGGAGCCGGTAGCGAGGAGCGCGGAGGATAATAATTCAGGTCAAGCTGCTGAGCAGTCTTTACCCTGGGAAGTCAATCGCGCATCACCGCAAACTAAAGTCCTCGATCTGCTTCAGCTTGTGATTAGAGCACGAAAAGGGAGGTGCCTCAAAATTGCGGTAGTCGTATCCGCGTGGGATTTAGTAAAAAACTTGCAGTTAACACCCGAGAAGTGGTTGCAGAAGCGAGCCCCTTTGGTCTGGCAGTTTTTGAATGCGAACCAAGAGAAACGCCCTTATGCTGTATTCGGAATCAGCGCTCAGGGAGATGACTACGCAAAACGCGCAGATACGCTGCGGGATTTTATAAAACCCTCAGAAAGAATTATTGTCGTTTCCGGACAGCAAACATCGAATGATATTACCAAACCCCTGTTGTGGGCTGTCGAATGAATCAAAGCGTTTTGCCAATCAAATTAGGGCAGTCTTTACATGGGTATCAGGATGGACACTCACTCCTTGCTACTTCCGAGGATTTGCCACATGGAACTGAGTCCACACTGTTTGACCTGAGCGATTTATCCGGTCCACAACTGGTATCTGGGTTTGACGAATATCTTACTGGTTATCCTCTTCCAGAAATCTCTAGTTATGCGTTTGCGAAAACCTGGTATGCGCCTGAGATGCAAAGACCGGGGTGTGTTTGGACGCATACTCTTCTAATACGGTCATCTGATATCGCGCAGATCCAAAGCTTTCATGGGTTGATTAGTTATTTTAAGCGTCCGAATGCTCATCCAGATTCCTGGACGGAGTATAACGAACAGATTCAAATTCCAACCCGGGCACTGACTTGGGCCGAAGATATCGGCACGATTCCGTTTCTGCTGGACTTATTTAATGCACTCTATGCCGGTCCTGATATTCCGGTCCTTTTGCCCGCAGAGAATTCGAGACAATTTGAGTCGCTCGTACTCCGTATTTGGAGTCAACAATGGCCGAGGCTGAGGCGGGTTTTTAAATTCTGCACAGGAGCAATTGAAAGCCGTGTAGCAGACGGAAAACCTTTTGATTTACAGGTGATCCCTCCCAACAGCATTGGCAGAATACAACATGAAATCGACGATGCGGTTATTATTCAAGGTGGGTCGCCAGCCGGCCAGAAAAACATCCCAAAATGGGTCACACAGATTGCCAATGATTTTACTTCCAAAAACACTCGCTTCCGCGATTTTTTAAGAAATTTCGGAGCCGATGTGGCACCTCGGCGCACCTCATTTAAAAAATTAGTTGAGGCGTACAATTTAGAATCTTCCGATCTTGATTTCTCGGAGTACTGGGATGCGCTTCTTACGCTTTTTCCGGCTCAGAATGAAGCAACTAAGCTTAAGATTTCGGTTGTAAGCCCAAATTACGGGTCGAAAGCCATCAGTGCTCCAGTGGCTGAAAAAATGTCTGTTCTGGCCACTAGCCATCATGATTCGAGTTATCCAAAACGCATGCTGGAATTAATCGATCTCAAGGGCAGGTTGATGGAAGCGGAACCGTTGAGGGATATCCTGCAAGCCCTTGCATCAGCTTCTTATATAAATTCTTTTGGCGAAAGCTTAATTCAAGAAATTGCTATACATATCGAGCCTGAGCAGTTGGCAACCATCGCTTCTACGCCATCTGCATTGATGCTGTTGCTTGCCAGGAATCCAAGATTAGCTCGATTTCGAGAATTGTGGGTGGCTACAACTGGTCGCCATCAGCAGCTTCTGGATCTAATCGCTGGCAACCACTTAACTCAGCCAGATTGGGAAGAAATAATGCACGCAGCTATTCAAGCTCGTGTACCTCAAGTTGGGCATTCGTTTGTTCGGATAATGGGTGTTGCTGCTGTGCATGTAGCACTGAACATTTGTCAGCAATATTCTGTTGAGCTTCCCCGTGATTGGAATTCAGTATTTGGTGAGCACACGGGTATAGTTGCGGAGTGGTTGCGGTCTCATGCAGATGTGAAGGTCTCCCTCATAAGGATTTTGGCGCAAACGTTAAGCCCCTTTGATCCTGCCTTGCTCGCGCTAGGGTCTGATATTTGGCAGCCTCTCCTCGAAACTGATATGGCTCCCTCTCAAAGGGCATACGCCTTCATGTTGCTGCTCGGATTGCAGAACCCGTCGGGCAAGCCTTATGAACTAGTAGCACAAACTTTCGGAATCATCCACAAAGCCGCAGAACTAGAACGGTTGGAATCCGATACATGGATTATCTTGCGGGATTCTCTTCCGGTCCTTGGGTGGGGACGAGACTGGGATATTTGCGAGCGATTACGCCGGTTATTGATCGGTAAGTATGTTTCTTACGGTTGGCCCATCAATTTCTTGCTGAGAGCCCTCCAAGATCGGGAAGCTTTCGAACGAACATTGCTTTACATAATATCTGAAAAGCATCTGCGGCCTTTTGGGAGATTTTTGTTGGCGGAAGCACGTTCGGGGTCAGCCTGTCCAACAGCTGCCCATAGCGAACTCATAATGAAATATGAAAAAAAACTTCGCAAGTAGCTGTAATCTCCACTGCTCAAGTCGCTTTATACAGCCTTAAATAATTCTTACAGGGAAATCTTCAGCGCCTTTGCAATGCTGTGCGCGCCTTCAAAGGTAATGTTTCTCTCGCCACGCTCAACTGCGCCTACATAATGCCTGTGCAGTCCGCACTTTTCAGCAAAGTCTTCTTGGGAGAACCCGCGGGTTTGGCGTAATTCTCTAATTCGCTTCCTGAATTTACGGAAATACCTTGCATTTCGAGAAATCCACCGTGTATGCTCTCGGCTCCGTTTTGTAAAAATCCTATAGGTATTAGGCCTGAGGCAAATACGGTTCCATTGTTTTCGGTTTAATGTGCCTGATGGTTTACAAAAGGCAAATCACAAACAGTGTTTTATGAATAACGGGCAGCACCGGTGTTGAAGCACCGAATGCCGCCCTAACCAAAGCGCCTAATGGGAGGCACAAATGGCTGCAATTGAAGTTACCAAAAAACTGCTTATTTATCACACTCTCTATCGTCTCAACTTGTCTTTTTCAAACATTGTCACCCGTTGCCGAGAATTGCATGATGCCGGGGGACTTACCACACGCTCCACGAAGCTGTTTCAGGGGTACACACAAGAATTGCAAGCCGAAATCAATCAGGAGTTGCTTGAGATGATGCATGCCACTGAATTAGATGATTGGGGTCGGTTTGGCAAGATCAGGCAAGCCGAGGAAAAGCGGCTCAGAGACCCCGATGACGTGTTTATTCACGCGAAGGAGCGTAGAGCGCAGATTGCGAGAGAACGCAAGAAAACCAAGCGCAAGAAGTAAAATTGACAATAATGTTTGACCAATCAACCCGCTAAAGCGGGTTGATTGGGGTTGCCGGGGGCAATTTCAAGAGATCAACAAGTTTCCACAAGAATCTATATCTTTTTCGAGCGGTGTCCTCAGACGAGCTACCATCTGCATATTTTGGCCGTCCGGCAAGCGCCAATGCTGCCGGATTCAGCGTAATTCCAATACTTTTTGCATTTACCACCCGGTTCGAGGTGAGTTCTTCCAGTAATTCACGTTTTTTCTCTTTTGAAGCAGTTTTGTACAGTAAATTAGCGTTTCCGGCGAGTTCGAGGAAATTCTCCAAGGATCTGATTGATCGTTCTGCCATTGGACCGGAATCACTCAATTTTCTCTCGATGTCGCGTCGTTTGGTTTCAGTAGCAACTTTTTTTTGTTCATAGACTTGTTTTTCCAGAATGCCATCCATATAGGCTTCAAGCAGACGCTCCGCTTGAATATTGATTCGCTCGAGGTCGGCCTTGAGGGTCTGTTCAATTTGTCTCTTTGACTCAGCCCAGTCTTGGGTAATCGCGTTCATTGAGTCAGTAAAATCTTTCTTCTCAAGATCGCAGAATTGCAGGGACGAGAACAAAGTTTCCAAGGCCCGGTCAATTTCTGTTTCTTTTACGGACGTTGCGGGGCAGTTTTTACTATGACAGCGGTAATAGACATGTCCTTTATGAGTTTCACCGATGATGGAATAGCCACAAGAATCGCAGGCAAAGAGTCTTCGAAACAGGAAATCATGCACCTTGTTTCGCTTTGGATATCTGCCCATTAGGATTTCTTGCACACGCTCAAACAAGGCAGGGCCAATCAACGGTTCGTGGTTACCGTTGAAACGTTGACCTGTTTTCTTGATTTCAATTTCTCCTAAATAGAAGCGCCGGTTAAGCAGCAGCGACATGCTGTTCCGACACACTTTCTTGCCTGTTCTGCTTCTAAGGCCCAAGTCGTACATCTTTTTAACCAACCCATCAAGGGAAAAGCCGCCAGTTGCATAAAGGTCAAAGGCCTTGCGCACCAGAGGCGCAGTTTTCGGATCAGGGGTCTTTCGTTTGCCTTTGCCATGATTCAGATAGCCAAGAGGTGCTGGCATAGGCGTGAGTCCTTGTTTCAATCGACCATAAAAACCTTTTAGAGTTTCTTCTCGGAGATTGCGGATGTAATCCGAAGCTACAACCGCCTGGATATCGGCTGCAAGCCGGCCGCCGCGGGAACGGAGATCTAAAGATTCATTGGCAAATAATATCTCGACCCCGCTGTCGATCAGTTCCCCAAGATCAGCCCAATCTTTAAGATTTCGAGCGGAACGGTCAATTTTGTGCATGATCACCCCAGATGCTTTGCC
>DASRCD010000518.1:0-2285 GCA_035653315.1 Candidatus Angelobacter sp. | reverse complement strand
CCGGCTGTCCTCGCGGACATCATCACTGAACGGCAGCTTGGTAAGATCATCGCGGTCAAATGCGATAATGAGCCTGCGGAAAAACCCGCCAAGCTCAATGCCGCCCTTGCCTTGATAAGACGTAACGCTGTTGGTTTGGCCCTGCGGATAGTTGAACTCCTGCTGTCGTGTGTTCACGTACACATCTGTGTCCGTCAACTCGCCAAAATAAATTTCCGGCCGCGTCACGTTAAGGTTAGGCACTGTGCTTTGGACCGGCATGTTGCTCAACAGCAGATTGGGTAATCCTTCCGTTGTAAAGCCGTTGACGGGGTTCATGGTGATGCCATAACCGTGGGTGTAGATCAGTTTTTCATTGATCCAGTTGCGGCTGCTCTCAGGAAGCTTGTCCACATTCAGCTCTCTTGCGGCAAGCATCACCTGCCGGACGGAGCCATCAATCTCATAACGATCTATATCAATGTCAGGGAAGTCATAATAAGTGCGGATTTCCTGGATTTGACGAAGAGTATCCTGCAGCGCATGCCAGTCCCAAAGCCGGATGTTTTGCAGCGTAGCCTGATTATTAGCAGGATCAGCTGCGTCCACCGTGGTCTCCGCCGGAAACTCACGCTGCACGACTTGATCTAAAGCAAAAGCCTGCCGCGTTCCCTGAATATTGTGAGCAATGAATGGCTGTTCGCGCACAAGCTCGTTGGGTTTGACGATAAAATTGCCAACATACCAGCCGGAAATCTGAAGAAAGAAATAGCACACTGCAGAAGGAAGAATGGAAGCCACAAGCCAGCGTACGCGCCCTTTGCGCACCACATTCAGGGCGGCAATTACCGCGCCAATAACAAGGCCAATACTGACGGCAAGCAAGCCGGGAATCCATACGTGAGCGTCCGTATAAGTCACACCGGCGAAAACTGTATGGTCATCAAACAGCATTTCAAACCGGCTGATGTAAATACGCAAAGCGAAGGCCAGCAGCAGGAACGTTGTGGTGATGGAGAGCCCGCGCCATAACAACAATGGATCGACATCGCGGCGAGGGGTGAGTGCGAGGGCGCTCTTGTTAATTATTGTGAGTAAAATGGCTGCCGCAAAAAGGACCACGGCCAATGTGATGAGCCAGCCGGAAATGAGCTGCCATGCAGGCAAGGTAAACAAATAAAAATTCAGCGGCTTGCCAAAGACCGGGTCAACAATGCCAGAGGCAGCGGGCGCATGCCAGTAGAGAGCAAATGTCTGCCACTCCACCATCATCACTGCGCCTGCTCCAACGGCAATGGCAGCCGAGATGACAAGCCCGAGCACACGAACCACAGGCTCAACCGGCAGCTTTATAGGCTGCCCACCGATGAAGATTGTGTGATTCCCAGCCAGCTCAGTAAATGTGAATCGCCTTAGGGCCAGGAAAGTTCCGTACAAAATCAGAAATGTGGCCACGGTAAATGCCGTGAAGGTGGTCCATTGAAAGCCCTGTGTTTTCCAGAACACATCCGCATATCCAAGCGATCTAAACCAGAGGGCATCCACATAATAGGAAAGTACGATCCGGCAGCCAAAAATGGCGACGAGGAAGAGAGCAAGAAGAAGAAAAATTCGGCCACGGCGCCTGCGTGGAGGCGGCGTAGGTGGCCAGTTTATAGTTTCAGGCAATGATGTACTCCGTACCCCATTTCAGCAACTCACCGCACAAGCATACTACTGCGCAGGCTGAAGACAAATTATTCAAATGTTCTTGCTGTGGTTTCCTTAGGGCATAGGGCGTGAAAAATACCGGCTACTTGTTTGAGTGTGCGGAGTTGTATTGTTCATCGCTGACCTGTTCCATCCAATCCACCACTTTGCCATCCTTCTTTTCCTGGATGGCGATATGCGTCATGGCCGTGGTTGCCGTAGCTCCGTGCCAATGTTTCTCACCGGGCGCGAACCAGACCACATCACCAGGCCTGATCTCCTCGATTGGCCCGCCTGCGCGCTGGGCCCATCCGCAACCAGACGTGACAATGAGAGTTTGACCGAGCGGATGTGTGTGCCATGCAGTCCGCGCACCCGGCTCAAAGGTTACGCTGGCGCCCTGGACAAATGCCGGATCGGGCGACTGAAAGAGTGGATCAATGCGTACGGTGCCCGTGAACCAATCGGAAGGTCCTTTACCGGAGGGTTGTGAGCCAGCTCTTTTGATTTCCATAATTACATTCCTCGCTTGCTTGATCTATTGCGATTGTGATGATGTCTTGCGCATCCAGATGCCCCATGAGATTGGCCCAGCTTGAGCATTGCTGATTGGGTGC
>DASRCD010000517.1:0-12199 GCA_035653315.1 Candidatus Angelobacter sp. | reverse complement strand
CTCATGGTGGATATGGCCCACTTTGCGGGGCTTGTCGCCGGCGGGGTGCATCCTTCGCCTGTTCCTCATTCTGACGTTGTGACCACCACAACCCACAAAACGCTGCGCGGACCGCGCGCCGGCATGGTGCTTTGCCGCCAGGATTATGCCGCCGCTGTGGACAAGATCGCTTTCCCCGGCATTCAGGGTGGCCCGCTGATGCACATCATCGCCGCAAAAGCGGTATGTTTTCATGAGGCGCTCCAGCCTGCGTTTAAAGATTATGCGCGGCAGGTGGTCGCCAATGCCAAAGCGCTGGCAGGGAAGCTGATGGAGGAAGGGTTCCGTGTAATTTCAGCCGGCACGGATACGCACCTGATGCTGGTTGATGTTTTTGCCAAAGGCATGTTGGGCAGTGAAGCGGAGAAAGCGTTGGGCGAGGCCGGCATTACCGTGAACAAGAATGCGATTCCCTTTGACGTGAACCCGCCGCTCAAGCCAAGCGGAATCCGCCTGGGGACGCCTGCGCTTACAACTCGCGGCATGAAAGAAAAAGAAATGGCGCAAACGGGAGCATGGATTGCCGAGGCGCTCAACAATCATAAAGATGCGCAGGTGCTCAGCCGCATCCGCAGGCAGGTCTTGGAACTGGCGGATGCGTTTCCACTCTATCCGGAGCTACGCAACATGGTGGGAGCAGCGTAAGCTGCTTTCGCCGGCCTATGTATGAGGGCTGCGTTGCAGCGTTACATTGGCACGATCTTTAAAACTCTGCCGCCGGAGATATCCACTACGTACAACTCACCGGAAGAGTCGCGCCCAAACGAGCTGATGTTAAATCCCGTGTCCATCAGTTGTGAGAGTGTAAAAGTATTGGCTGGATTTTCCGTCAACGCCCGGATTTTTCCATTCAAATCGCCAAAAACATACATTCCATCCAGAGCTGGAATTGCCGAGCCGTGATAGATAAAGCCGCCGATCACGGCTTCAGCGTCAGAATGGCTGATTTCAACGATCGGCAAACTCAGCCCTGTCATATTGCAGTTGCTGGGCGGATTAAAACAATGGTCGCCCTCCATTGTGTTCCAACCGTAATTGCCGCCTTTTTGCACAATATCAATCTCTTCAAAGCTGCTCTCGCCTACGTCTGCCACAAACAGTCGACCGGAAGGAGCATCGAAGGAAAAGCGCCATGGATTGCGGAAGCCGGAGGCATAAATTTCCGGCAGTCCTCCACCGGCGGCAAAAGGATTATCTGGAGGAATCGCGTATTGCCTGCCTGCGCTGGTGGCATTTACGTCAATGCGCATCATCTTTCCCAGCAGGACTTGGGTATTCTGGCCGTGGCCAAACGGGTCTCCACTGCCGCCGCCATCGCCCAGGCCAAAATAGAGAAAACCATCCGGGCCAAACGCAAGCTGCCCGGCTTTGTGATTGGTGAAGTTATTCACCTGGTTCGCTGTCAGCAAAATCCGCTCGGTTGCTGGATCAGAATGATTAGGATCTGTGGCCGAGGCCTGGTATTCGGCGATGACCGACTGGAACTGTCCGCCCTGGTTGCGAACATAATTCACGTAAAACTTGCGGTTGGTTGAAAAGCCGGGATGAAACGTGACGCCCAGAAGCCCCATCTCTCCCTGAACAATGACTTTGCTGCTGATATCCAGAAATGGCTGAGGCAGCAACGCGCCATTCTGAATGATCCTGATGGTCCCGCCCTGTTCCACAACAAAGAGCCTGCCTGTGCCATCGTTCGGCTGCTCAAGATCCAGAGGTGAATTCAGACCGGAAGTAACTACCTGCGTGCTGATGGAGATAGACGAAGCGGGCGGGCTGCTTTGGCGGACTGAGCCACATCCGGCAATCAGAAATAAGATTCCCGCAAAGCCCGCAAACGCCAGCTTCCATTGCTTTCGAAGTAGAACTTGCGTCATGAATATTCCTTGCAGCAGGGCCCCAGATTAGGATGCTTCCTGCTTCCGTGCTGCTTCCCAGTCATTAAATTGCGGAACTTTAATCACCTTAGTCCTGCCCTCCTTTTGCCAATAAGCTGCTTCTAAATAAGCCAGTGAACTTATAGGGTGCGCGTGGTGGTACTGCGATTTACATGTTGGGGGTTTCTGCTTTGCCTGCTGGCGACCGTGGCTGCGGCCCAGGCGAACGGTCCGTCGCCTGACGTAAAGGACATTGTTGCCCGCATGATGGCGGCACAGCAGGAAAATAAGGCGCGTGTCCGTCCTTTTACCGTAAAACGGGATTACCTTCTCCTTGATAAACAGGACCAGCAGAAAGCCCAGGTTGTGGCCAACATTACCGTGCTTCCTCCAGACAGCAAGCAATATGAGATTGAGAGAAGCAGCGGCGGCATGGGAGAAAAGGTGCTGCGCGACGTCCTGACCAAGGAAACTGAGAACGGAAAAGACGCGCAAAAAAAAGAACTTACGCCAGACAATTACAGCTTTCAGCTACTTGGGGAAGATACGGTGAATGGCCGGCGCTGCTACATTCTCGGCATGGATCCAAAGCGTGAAGATAAAGACCTGCTGCGCGGCAAGGTTTGGGTGGACGCTGAAAATTACAACATCCATAAGCTTGAAGGCAGCCCGGCAAAAAATCCTTCCTGGTGGATTCACGACCTTTATATCCTGATGAATTTTGCTGAAGTGGATGGCATGTGGCTGCGCATTGCCACGCATGCCGTGGCAAATGTCCGCTTTAAAGGCAAATACGTGATGGACGCAAAAGACCTTGAATACCGCCCCATTACGCAGACTGCCTCCCGGGCTCATGTCCGCAGAAATACAGGGCTATTGACAGGGGCCGTGATCAATCCTTAGGTGCTACTCCTATTGGCTCTCTGCGGGGCTGTTTACTACTTAATCCTTCAAACTTGAAGTAATTAGCCGGTTTTAATATCTATTTGAGGGGTTCCATTTCGGGAATATGGCTGCAAACAGCATAATATTCATATTTTAAGTTACTGTCCTGCCCCAACCCTGCTTTGTTCTTGTTACCTTCGTAAGATTCACTCTCCTGCCCGCTAGAGTATTTTCATCTCATCGATTCCTAAAGGAATTCTTAGCAAGTCAAGCTGTAATGCCTTGAGCCAGCTTCTACAGCTTTGTATTCAAATCAGAAAGCGGGGATTTTGTGAAAAGGCTTCCCATCATTGTATTGCTTGCAACCTTGTTGACTGCCTCAGCTTTTGCCGGCAGCGTGTCTGGAAAAATCCGTCTGGCCAATATTTCCAATGCCGCGGATAACCAGGCAGCCGGCGGAAAAGAGACCGTAGTTGTCTGGCTGGAAGGCACACCCGACTCCAAACCGCCAGAGACGCCCGTTGTTATTTCGCAGCATAACCTGCAATTTGCCCCGGAGTTTGCCATTGCCGTAAAGGGGCAGAAGATTGAAATGCCGAACGATGACAACGTTGTCCACAACGTTTACTCGTTTACCGGAACCAGCCAGTTCAATCTGGGCCTGTATTCCAAGGGCGAATCACGCTCTGTTTCACTGGACCAGACCGGCATTGTGGATGTCTTTTGCTCCATCCATCACCAAATGCACGCCCGTGTTTTTGTTGTGCCGACAAAATTTTATGCCAACAGCCTGCCCGGCCACACGTTCACGCTGACCGGTGTTCCTCCAGGTAAATATATGTTGAAAGCATGGCATGAGCGTTCACGCATGATGGAAAAAATGATTGTTGTGCCGGCCAATGGATCAGTAACAGCGGACATTACGCTGGACAACGGCGCACAAACCACAACTACGGCAAAACGCTAAACGTAAAAAGCAAGAGGGAGAGACGATGACCCGGAAAGAAACAGGGTATCGGTTTTATTTTGCAGTGATCATGCTTGGCGCTGTTGTGTTCTTCACCAGCCTTGCCTTTACGGCGGATGAAGGACGCATGCAGCCACCGGCCATTACACCTGCAATGATCGATTCTATGAACGTGCTGCCCGGCGGGCTTGCCGCACTGCCTGCGGTGCCGGTTCCACCAGAAAATCCGCAGACGCAGGCAAAGATTGAGCTGGGCAAAAAACTTTTCTTTGACACCCGGCTTTCACTTGACCGGGCCAGCAGTTGCGCTACCTGCCATGCTCCTGAGAAAGCGTTTACTGACGGATTGCCACGCTCCAAAGGGTTCCAGGGCGCGCTGCTTCCGCGTAACTCGCTAACCGTCTTGAATGCCGCATACAACACGGCACAGTTCTGGGACGGCCGCGCCGCCACGCTGGACGAGCAATGCAAAGGTCCGCTTTTGGCCGTGGCAGAGATGAACATGCTGGATGAAAAACATCTTGTTGACCGATTGAACTCCATTCCCGGCTACCGGCAGGATTTTCAGGCTGTGTTCAATCAGGGGCCATCTCTTGATAACGTGGCGCATGCTGTTGCGGCCTTTGAACGCACTCTGGTCACACCGCAATCCCGCTTTGACCGATATGCAAGCGGAGACAAAAGCGCTCTTACAGAGCAGGAAAAGCGCGGGCTGATTGTGTTTATTGGCAAGGGAACTTGCTCTGAATGCCACAACGGCCCCAATTTTACTGACAACAAATATCACAACCTTGGTCTTGTTCCCGCGCACGGATCGCCAGAAGACGCTGGGCGTTACAGCATTAGCAAGAAAGAAGAAGACCGCAATGCTTTCAAAACTCCCGGACTTCGTAATGTGGCATTGACCGCGCCTTACATGCATGATGGATCAAGCGCCACGCTGGAAGAAGTGATTGATCTGTATGATCGCGGCGGCGGCGAAGGCCCAAACAAATCCAAGCTGATCTATAAACTGAACCTCACGGCCCAGGACAAGGCTGACCTGCTGGCATTTTTAAAGACGCTTACCGGAAATATTCCGCAGGTGGAGCGGCCCAAAATGCACCCCGATGCCAATTCAGCATCTGCTGACTTGGCCCACAAGGGAGAACAGGGCCAATAGATGAGCAGAATTCGAATTGCCGTACTTGTCTTTTTAATTACCGGCGGGGCTATTTTTGCCGGTTACAGATTCCGCAGCGGACACGCAGCTGCTTCTGTCTCTGCGGAGCATTCCGCAAAGCCAAAGCAGATGAATGAAGATCTTCGCCGGTTTATGCAGTCCAGGGTGCACCAGGAATATACCTTCCTGAGTTTTACCATCTGGCATGATAAGCCGCTTACACCAGCAAAAATGGACTCCATCACTGCATCCACCGCAAAGATGATGGACATGGCAAAACAACTCAGCGACTATGAAGCTGTTTACAAAGACCAGGGCTGGACGAACGACGATGTAAAGTACTTTAACGAAAAGCGCCTTCAGCTTTCCCGCGTGGCGGAAGAATTAAATCACGCGGCGCAAAAGCACGATTCACAAGAGGTGGTGAACTTTTTTATGCATCTGGATAGCACCTGCCAGAGCTGCCACCGGCGCTTCCGCCCTGATCTGCAGTGGTTGTAAACTGCTAGACGAAATTATTTTCAACTGGCTCTTGGTTGGCGAGAGCCAGTTTATTTGGGCCGTATCTGGATCAGTCTGTGAAGAATAACGGCTGAGAAGAGAATAAAAACAGATTAGAGCAGTTTAGGACTAATGTGGCCTTGTGCACCCCGCCCTCGGCTGTGCCACACCTTTATCCTGAATGATCATGGACCGCAGGCGCCTTCGCCTGCGAAGCCTTTGGCCTACGCCAAAATTAAAGCCACTCTAGTGAAAGCTTTTCTAAAGTGCGATTCTCCGCATACCGAATTTGCGGGACGCCGTCTTGCCTTAATATTGATCATGACCTTCTTTATTGATTAAGACGGGATCAATAAAATCTTCTTTTATCTTGCATTTTCTCGCCGCCGGAGTTTTGGGGAGGGGCACCACAGCAGCAATAGCGCGGTTCGCGGAAGCATCAGGATGTACTTTGACGCTTAACTTTAGAGATTGCAGAGTACCATCTGGTGTAAACCTTGGATCAATGATTTCCAACGTGAGATCTATGCCTCTCAGTTTGAACCTCCTGACTGCGCCAAAATCAGGAATGGACGCACAACTCCCCCGAAGATTTTTAGCAAAGAAACGCCCTCTGCTCTCCCAGTCTCTGGACTGATGCGCATCTTCTGTTAGCAGAGTACTAGCCACGATGTCTGGATGACCTACAGAGCTAAGCCTGCACTCAAAATCACCGCTGTAAGCGAAATCGTGGTCGTCGCCACTGTACTCAGCAGAGTGGCATTGCAGCCTGTAAACAGGCGTGCCTTCGAGCGACTTGATATCGAACAAGACGTCAGCATATTTAACGTCAGGGACTTCAAAGAGACCACTTTGGGCTTTAATCGATGGGTAGTGCTGCGCTCCTGCCCAACTCGTTAACGTCAGGGCAGCAAATAGTAACGTTAAAATTCTCATAATAAGAGACATACCAATCGCAACAGATAAAGTTCTTGTGCTTAGGAAGCGTTTACGTAACCCGATCCTTTATCTCTGGATTGTCAGGTAAGTGTACTTACAAAGATTGAAAATGTGTTTTATAAAGCAGAGTCTAGTCAATAGATGTGCAATGATCGCTTGTTACAGCAGCATTCCTGTGCGGTTCCAGCGGGTGTTGGAGAAGAAGTTTTCTGCGATGGACGCGTAAAAAGAAATTCTGTGGCCCGGATTTTCATCCAGCCAGCGCGAGGTAGGCGCATCATAAGACCAATAGACAAACAGGGGCTCGCCAATTACGTTGCCGATCGGCACAAATCCCCAATCCCGGCTGTCACTGGAGTTGTCACGATTGTCACCCATTACAAACAGCTTGCCTTCAGGCACCACAATGGGCCCCCAGTTCTCCTCTGGGTTGTGCAGCCGGGCAATGTGCACCGCATAAGGTTCCAGCACCGGTTGAGAATTCACATAAAGAAGACCGTTGCGGATTTCCAAACGGTCGCCGCCTACGGCAGCCACGCGCTTTAAAAAAGTTTCAGAAACATCTTTGGGATAGCGGAAAACAATGATATCGCCACGGTGAACACCTTTTACCGCAGGCAGGCGCCAGTGGACGAGAGGAATCTCCGGACCATAAAGCAGCTTATCCATGAAGAGATGATCGCCCACCAGAATAGTGCCTTCCATGGAAGCCGTGGGGACCACTGAAGCCTCTCCTACAAAAATTCTTATGCAAAGAACAATGCATGCCAGCAATATGAGCCGACGTGTTGAGTAGCGCAGGAACCCGCGCACTGGAACAGCCGGCGCGGCCTTGGCAACAGCATCCGTGCCCGTTGCTTGCGGAATATTTGCTCCGGCTTCCACTTGCAGTCCATTTACTCCTGCATGCCCTTGCGTCATGTTCATTTCCGCTTGCCTCTGTGGCATTTTCGCTACTGCTTGCCCCTGCGGCATCTTCGCGCCCGCTGGCGGCACAGATGAAGATGAATCATTGGCTGAGGATTCGGCAGCCGCCCGCGAGTGCTCTTCGAGTACCGCCTTCCGCTCAGGGAACATTTTCGTCTGAAGCTCAGGTTCTGCTTCTGCGGTGGGCAGTTCCGTGGACAAAGGCCTTTTGCACAATTCAAGTGAGAGCATAGACGAAGGGGGATATTGTTATTTTCGGCGGCTGCATCCTATTCAACAATCAGGTAAATACCTGCTCTGGAAAGACATTCGGCCATGGCCATGCGGTGCATTTTGCCGGCGCAAACAGATCAATGGGGATATGCGGGGGCTACCGCGTTCGGTATTTCTCACATTATTCATGGGTGCGCTCAACGCAGGGCTGGCATTTTGAAGCTTTAACTTTTGAATTCCGGGAACAGAGGGAATTCGCGACACTTTTAGCAATACCCCATTCCATACACCTTGAGAAATAGGAAATTTATCGAAGAATAGAGATTCATTTGAAGAGGCATTCGAGCTTCTTATACATCCGCGTTAACTTATCCATTCATTTCACAAACCAAACTCATAAATTAATGAATTTCATACGCAAATCAAACCTTTTTTACCGCTTTTACCGCAGAGGGACACAAAGGACGCAGATGAAGAAATAGAGAGAAGCCGCAGACGAGGCGCCTGCGCTCGACAAGCTCTTTGATTATTGCGTTCGATAGTTACAATTTTTGAAAGGTCAGGCAGGAGTGCCTGTGCACACAGAAATGGGGGTGATCGCCGGCATCACACGACATCGCCGTCATTACCCCATTTCTCCCGTCTCGCGAGTGACGTTTTATGCGGTACGCGCTAATCAGGATGCCTCGATGAAATGATTTTGGTGACTCGATGAGATGATTTGGTGACTCTGATGACCTTTTAATTGATGGGCTTTCACCTCTGATGACTTCCCTATGTGATGACTTCCCTACGTAGGATGCCTTTTGTTCTTTATAAAAAGCAACCTCTGTTATAATGAGCATCTACCTTTATCGCCTATGCACAGGCGATTCACGTCAAATCGGGGAGTGGCTCAGCCTGGTAGAGCACCTGGTTCGGGACCAGGGGGTCGGAGGTTCAAATCCTCTCTCCCCGACCATTTATTTTCAAGCAGTTACACGCCTTTTGAGTCCTGAAAAATTCCCGCCGTAGGTAAAAATGCGACAGTGTTGACCTCGCTGGTTTTCTTTCCAAAAGTTTTCTTGAAGAATACCGTGTGAACGCGGCGGGTAAGCTGTAAACTCTTGTCACAATTATCCCAAAGTGAATCCCAAACGGGACTCGTAGTGGAAACACAAATTGCACAAATTCAGACCCTCAGAATACATCTCGATGGAGCTACTGACGCAAATTATGTGCAACAGTTACAATAGGATACGGTGCAGCAGATCAATCCAATTACGTTTGTTCATTTATCAGATATTCATTTCCGGAAGAATGCGAACACTCCTTACGATGCATTCAAGGATATACGGAATGAGCTTGAACTCGATGCTAAAGACCGCGCCAATGCTTTGGGAGGAGTCTATGGGATTGTGGTGGGGGGCGATATTGCGTTCTCGGGCAAACCTGAGGAATACGAATTAGCGAATCAATGGTTGAGGGGATTTGCGATTCAAATTGGTGTTGATCCGGCAGAGCGCATTTGGGTTGTACCCGGAAATCATGATATCGACAGACAATCCATTGAGAAAAGTTTGCTTATTCAGAATATCCATAAAGATCTTAGAGCCGATGCTTCGATGATCGATGAAAAGCTCGCTGCTTACATGGTTAAGGATGAAGAAGCAAAAAAGCTCATTTTGAAGCCATTACAGGGCTATAACGACTTTGCTGCCCGATTCGGATGCGATCTCTCGCCTGAAAAACCCTTTTGGGAAGATGATGTGACTCTAAATGATGGTTCTTTGCTCCGCATCCGTGGCCTCAATTCAACCATTGTCTCTGATGAGCAAGACAACGATGCATCTCATAAGCTTGTCCTGGGAAAACGACAAATGGAGATGACCCGGCAGGATGGAGTCGAGTACCTCGTCTTGTGCCATCACCCGCCACAATGGCTGTTTGACCAGGATACGGCTGAAGACTTGTTTGTGAAACGAGCGAGGCTTCAGCTATTTGGGCATAAGCACAGGCAACGACTCACGCGGATAGATGACGGTGTGCGGATTGCGTCGGGCGCAATGCACCCCGATATACGAGAACCCAATTGGCAGCCGCGATATAACTTCATCCAGATATGCATCAAGCGAGATGGTGGACAGCGAACGATGTTGTTGCATGTTCACCCGAGAGTACTTCGGGAAGACGAAGGAGGAAAGTTCATGAAAGAAGCACAAGATGGTGGCGGCGAGTTCCGTGAATTCGCCTTGCCCCTTCCTGTGTGGCAGTCCCCAAAATCAATGGCAAAGCCCGCAACTGTGTCGAATAGTGTACCAATTACAGAAGCGGCCCTTGTAAATCCAAGAGGTGCCAATATGAGGTCAGCCCGAAAACTTACTTACAGATTTCTCAGTCTTCCCCACCATCGCCAGCTAGCGATTGCTCAGCAACTGGGTCTGGTTCGAGATGAAGATGAAGGTGCCAGAGACAACGAGCTTTACAGGAGATATTTCAGCAGGGCCCAAGAAGAACATAAACTTGAAGAGTTTTGGAATGCTGTTGAGAAAGTCTCTGCAGAACTGGAGACAGGGCATGACAGCACTGGAGCTGCTTGATGAACGCGTCATTTGGTGAATGGTATCGCAAAGCAAAAATACAGCCTCGCAATGAAGACTTGGTCGCCAGGACAAAAGCAATTGAAGTTTTCATGAAGAAAGTCGATGAAAAGAAGATTGCTGAATTGGTCCGGCGTTTTGTAAATCTTCCGTCCAAAGACAATGACGTAATGAATGGCCTTACGAAAGAACTGCTGGCGATGGATGCAGCATTTCAGGCCGAGAACAACGATATAGAAATGCAGGTCTTGTCAGGGTCTGCATTAGCCACTCTTTTTGAGCAGCCATCGACCAGTGCTGATTTTGCAGCCCTGCTTCTGATTTCTGCTGCTGCACAAGGTTTTCGCAAAGCACCAGTTGTACCAGATATAGTGCAACTAGCTCGTGAGTATTTGTTTAATCGTTCAAGGACTTTGCGTAGTATTGAAACCCGGCGCAAAGTCGTGGGAGCGAACCTCGACAAACTGATCGAAAGCGCTAAGAGTGCTGCGGCTACGAATTCAGCCACTCAAATGCAACAACCGCTCGAAGCAGTTTTAAAAGGGCTGTCGGAAACAATCAACAATGTTGCTACATTTACGGAAAATGCTGTGCAAATGCTTGAGCGAGCAGACGGAGTCCTTCTAGAAGAATCGAACGTAGTCTGGTGGGTTTTTGGTGGATTTAGTAGAGATGTTAGCACACGTTTTTCGGAGCTACTCCCCGGATTTGCAGCGGCTCTTGCTGGTAAAGAGCTGGCTGATCTGACGCGCATTATACCGGGGCATAGAGCGGCTCCAGCCTATTTGGACAAACAACTGGAAGTGCACAGAAACAAAAAATTAACATTAAACGAGTTTATCGAGCAAATTTCTCAGGAGTGGATCGTAAAGTTTAAACCGGCAAAAGACATGTTGGACCTTGCGCCAATTAGTTTTCTTTTGTCTAGTGTTGCTGACGGTCTTGATGCTCGAGCAGCCGTGCAGCTAGCGAAGAAAAATCTTAATGTTAGTTCTGGGGCTGTGGACACTTTTACAATCGGCCTGCAGATGTATACCGAAAGTCTTTCTCTTAAAGCAGCTTCTCGAAAATGAGGAACCAACGTGAGCGATGCCGGCAATACTAGCTTACTTCGATGCTCACAACCCGGTTGCACATTCGACGTGGATGGCGTCTGCCTGGAAGGGCTTCCTGCAGGTAAAGACTGCCCTCATAGAATCCGAGGGATCGCCGAAGGAGACACGGAGTCTGCTGAAGAGTCACTCGGAACTGCAGAAAAATGGATTTCACTTCCCGATGGTTATGAGCTGAGCCTGGAGTCCACTTTCGAAATCACAAGGGCATCGAATGCCAGGTTAATTGTACTGGCAGGGGAGGCAGATGCAGGAAAGACTACGCTTATATCTTGTGTTTTTGAGCAATTCAGTGAAGGAATGTATGCGGAGCACAAAGTCGCGTGGTCCGACACGGTTCTTGCATTTGAAAGAATCTGTTATCGTTCCCGAATTAGCTCTGAAGCTGAAAAGGCCGACACGGTAAGGACCAAGGGGCTGTCACCAAGGTTTTTTCACCTGCAACTCCAGAGCAACGAATCAGGTATTTTCTCTGATTTGCTTGTAACGGACGTTTCTGGAGAGGCGTATCGTCGAGCACTTAATAATCAAGAGGACGCTCTCAATTTAGGTTTTATAAAGAGAGCTGATGCCTTTGTTTTGCTGCTTGATGGCGAGCGACTGGCCTCAAAGGAATTCCGCCAAGATGCATTTCGCCGAGGTCTTTTGCTCCTGAAAGCTTTGTTACAAGCAAAAGTGCTCTCATCCCAATGTCCCATCCGTGTACTCGTAGCTAAATATGACCTCCTTGTCCCAGGGAAAGTTGATAAAAATACGTCGCAGTTCGTGGAATATGTTGAAGCCGAATACAAGAAATTTGGCGACGAGAATTTTACTGATTTCCAAATTCTTCGCGTTGCGTCCCGGCCAAATCCGGGGTCTTCATTAGAGTATGGATTTGGTATAGAAGCAGTACTGAAGGATTGGGTTAAAGAGCATACAGAACCCATTATGGATTTTAAGCCAAAGGTTGATCCTGCCAGTAACGAACGCGAGTCTGCCCGCTATCTTTGGCGGCAACT
>DASRCD010000516.1:0-6785 GCA_035653315.1 Candidatus Angelobacter sp. | reverse complement strand
CTACAACAGCAGCTCGATCCTGAACTCATCATTTCCTTCTGCTTACGCCATGCTTACATGGTCTGCAGCCAGCGTCTTGGCCCATGAATATCCCGGTCCTCTGACGCAGATCTTTGCTTATGGACTGGCTGCCTCAGTAAGCGCTGCCCGTGTTGCAGCCCAGCAGCATTTCCCCAGCGATGTGCTGGTGGGGAGCGTGGCCGGCTGGCTGATAGGCCGCCAAGTTTATAAAACCCATCATGATCCTGATCTTCCGGGCGCAGGCTTTGGGACTTTTATTCATGATCGCAGTCCGGAAAATGCTCCCACCAGTTCCCACGCCTCACCCTATGTCCCCATTGATAGCTGGGTCTATGCTGCATTTGATCGACTTGCCGGGCTTGGAATCACCAACAGCGGAATCGTTGGTCTGCGTCCGTGGACCCGCAAAGAATGCTCCCGCCTGCTGGAAGAAATTTCCGGCGAGGTGGATGAATCCGATCCTAATGAAGCATGGCATTTATATAACTCGCTGGCGAAGGAGTTTGCCACGGAATTAAACGGAGAAGAGCGCGACTACATTGGCCTGGACTCAGTTTATGCCCGCGAGACCTCCATTTCTTCAGGTCCGCCACTTACAGATGGCTACCATTTTGGCCAGACCATTGTGAATGATTATGGACGCCCCTACGAGCGCGGAACAAACGCGCTGACCGGATTTTCCAGCAGCGGTTCCAGCGGCGCTCTTGGTTTCTATGTGCGCGGCGAATACGAGCATGCGCCTTCCGCTCCTGGTGTTTCGCAAACTGTGCAAGATGCAATCCAGGCTGCTGATTTCAAGCCACCGCAACCGGCATTTCCGGTTCCGGCATTCAATCAATTTCGTCTGCTCGATAGCTACTTGTCACTCAATATCAAAGGATGGCAGACTTCATTCGGCAAGCAGACGCTATGGCTTGGTCCTACGCAGGACCCATTTCTGTGGAGCAACAACGCAGAGCCGATTTATATGTTGCGCCTGGACCAAACTCATCCCCAGAAGTTACCAAGCATCCTGAGGCTGCTTGGTCCATATCGCACTGAGTTCTGGGTGGGCAAACTCACCGGGCAGCATTATGTGCAGACGCAGGACCCTGCTCTTGGTGTTATTTCTTCCATTGGGCGCACTCTTCCCAAGCAGCCCATGGTCAACGGCGTGAAGGTGAACTTTAAACCTACGCCAAATTTTGAGTTCGGTGTGGGCCGCACCGGCATGTTTGGAGGAGAGGATTTTCCCATCACCCTGGGGGCGGTGAAACATTCGTTGTTCTCCACCAGCAATGCCACTGGACGCAATATTGATCCCGGCGATCGTCGCTCCACTTTCGATTTCACGTATCGCATCCCTGGCTTTAGAAACTGGCTGACTCTTTACGAAGATTCATTTGTGGAAGATGAAATCTCGCCCATCGGTTATCCGCGCCGCGCCGCGCATAATCCGGGAATTTATTTGTCGCAGGTGCCCGGCATTACTCATTTGGATATGCGGGTAGAAGCCGCATATACCAATCTTCCGGGACTTATCCAGACGCCGCAAGGCGGTTTCTTTTACTGGAATACCCGTTACGTGGACGGCTACACCAATGACGGCAACATTCTTGGCAATGCGACGGTAGGCCGGCAGGGAATTTCTCTGCGCGCTGAGAGTACCTATTGGGTGGCTTCTGACAAGACGCTGCAATTTGGTTATCGCAGTGAGATTGTTGATCGCGACTTTTTGCAAGGCGGAAACCTGCGCGACCTTTATTTTAAATCCGAATGGAGCTTCAACCAGAGGGTCTCGCTTTCAAGCTTCTTCCAGTATGAGTGGTGGAATTTTCCGCTGTTAAGCGCTGGAAAAAAACAGAATGACTTTACCGCTTCTCTCCAGTTAACATATTGGCCGCATTGGAGACTTAAACGTGGAAGCTAGGGGCCCGGCGACCGTTCCTATTTACGCCCCCTCCATCCATCCGGACCTGGAGAAGCGTTATACGCCTCCAGAGCTTGAACCGGAAAATAAAAGAGCAGAAAGACTCTGGCTCTTATGGCAGTCGCGCCGTTTTCTATGGGGCGTAGTCTGGAAAACCCTTCTGGCTTCTACCCTTGTGGCATTTCTTGTTCCTGTTCACTATCAATCTTCCGTCCGATTTGTGCCGAGCGAAACATCCAGCAACAGCGGCAGCGGCTCAATGATGGGATTGCTGAGCAAGGCTATTGGGGGAAATGAAAGCCCGGCGGCAAGTCTTGGCCTGGATGTTCCCGGACTGCTGGGAGCTAAAACTCCCGGCGCATTCTATGTGGAGGTCCTGAAAAGCCGGACTGTACAAGATCGCCTGATTGATCGCTTTGATTTACGTGCGCGCTATAGGAAGAGCACCTATGTGGAGGCGCGCAAGAAGCTGGCGAAATTTACTGAAATTGAAGAAGACAAAAAGAGCGGAGTCATCACGCTCACGCTCATCGATTATGAACCGAAGATGGCGGCACAGATTGCCAATGCTTATGTGGAAGAGCTCAACCGTCTTGCTGTTGATCTGAATACTTCTTCGGCGCATCGCGAACGCCAGTTTCTGGAAGAGCGGCTGGCCACGGCAAAGCAGGATCTGGCACGCGCGACAGCTGCTTTGAGCCAGTTTTCCAGCAAGAATTCCATGGTGGACCCCCAGAATGAAAGCCGCACCGTGATGGAGGCCGCAGCCAGATTGCAAGGCGAACTTATAGCCAGCGAAACAGAGTTAAAAGGCCTTCGCGAGATTTATTCCGATGACAACATCCGCGTGCGCACGCTTAAGGCAAGAATGGCTGAATTACAATCACAATTGAAGAGGCTGGTTGGAGTAAACGCGGAGAGTGCTTCTTCTTTTTCGGTTGACTCCGCTCCTTATCCTTCTATGCGCACCTTGCCATCTCTGGGCTCGCGCTATGCGGATTATTATCGTGAGGCGAAAATCCAGGAAGCCATTTATGCGTTTGTGACGCAGCAGTATGAAATGGCGAAGGTGCAGGAAGCAAGAGAGCTGCCGATTGTACGCGTGATGGATGCGGGTGTTGCCGCGGAAAAAAAATCCAGTCCAATCCGTAGCCTGATTGTGGCTTGCAGCGTACTTGGTGGACTGGCATTGGCATGTTGCTGGGTCATTGGAAAATATCGCTGGCAGCAGATGCCGGTGGGCGATCCTTATCGTTTGCTTGCGGCGGAGATCTCCGCTGAAGTTAAGACCTCCCTGGGCAAGTTGCGGGGCAGGGCCTGATAAAAAGTTTCAGCCTGGTTTCAGAGAAGGAGCACGCATGGCCCGTGAACATGAAGCTTACGAATGGGACTTTGGCAAAGCCGCAACCCTTCCCATTGAAAATTATTTTCAGCAGCTTGGGGTGCTGGTTGCAAACCTGCCATGTGTCGAGATCGAACATGTTGTCTCACTGCTGCTGCAGGCCTTTGAAGAAGATCGCACGGTCTTTGTTTTTGGAAATGGCGGCAGCGCGGCTATTGCGTCGCACATGATGTGCGACATGAACAAAGGCGCAAGCGGATTGGACCCTGCCAGGCGCCCCAGAGTTATGGCGCTTACGGACAATGTCCCGCTCATGAGCGCCTATGCCAATGATCTGGGCTATGAAAGGATCTTTTCTGAGCAGCTCAGGACTTTTCTGCGTCCAAGAGACGTGGTATTCGCCATCAGCACCAGCGGGGATTCCGCAAATATTCTGCTGGCGCTGGAGACGGCGCGGGAACTTGGCGCGATGACGATTGGACTTGCAGGCTGCCAAGGCGGCCGAATGAAAGCAGCATGCGATTGGTGCATCATTGTGCCTTCAGAAAATATTCAGATGATTGAAGATGTGCATCATGCCATTGCGCATTCTATTTTTACCGCTGTCCGGGACAGCTTGCGCCTCTCCGCTGAAAAAACTTTAGCTGCCCGCGCCGGATCATTTTAAAGATTCATGAAAATTGCATTTGATCTGCGGCGAATCAAGAATCCCGGCATTGGCCGGTATATGAAATGCCTGGTGGAAGCTATTGTCGTCCAGTTGCCGGAGCATGAGTATCTGCTGATATTGCCGCCAGGTGAAGAATCGCTTGTTGATGCTCCGAAGGCCAAAAAAATCCTTCCAGCGCTGAAATATTATTCCGTACGAGAGCAGGTTGAACTGCCCCGCATTTTGCAGAGCCATAAAGTGGATTTGCTGCACTCGCCGCATTTTTTGTTGCCTTTAGTGCGGCAATGCCCCGGTGTGGCCACTATCCATGACGTAATCTATCTTGCCTGCCCGCAGGATTTACCCTCGCGCATTGGACGCACGTATTACAAGCTCATGATGCAGGCATGTTCCCGGATGGCAACGCGCATCATCACCGATTCCGAATACTCCAAAACAGATATTGTTCGCTACCTACATGCTGATCCTGACAGGATTGAAGTGATTTATCCCGGTGTTGATCCGGTAATAAAACGGATTACAGACGCGGAGAAGTTGGAAGCGGTACAGAGGAAATACGGAATTGAGTACGATTACATTCTTTGTGTCGGCATCTACAAGCCACGCAAGAACCATGCGGGCCTGCTGCGAGCATTCCATCAGTTTCTGGCGAGTGGCGGCCAGGCGCAGCTTGTTATTGCAGGGCCGATGGGTGATGGAGAAGCAGAGCTACGCCGGCTTGCAGAAACGCTCGGCATTGCCAGGCAGGTGAAATTTACTGGATTTGTGGATGAAGCCGACCTGCCCGCGCTTTATTCGGCGGCGCAGGTCTGTGTCTGTCCGTCCTTGTATGAAGGCTTTGGTTTTACCGTGCTGGAAGCAATGGCATGTGGTGTGCCGGTAGTATGCTCCTCGGCAACTTCACTGCCGGAGGTAGCTGGAGATGCAGCCCTCTACTTTAATCCGCAGGATGAAGCAGAGTTGGCGCGTGCTCTTGATAAGGTTTTTACTGACTCGGCATTGCGAGCCGCATTGATAGAGAAAGGCAGAAAAAACCTACTGCGCTTTAGCTGGAACAAAACCGCCGCACAAACCATGGCGGTCTATTATCGTGCGTTGCAAATGCCCGTACCGGGAGCAGTGTTTGCATGAGCGCAACAATGAAAGTTGCATTTGATACGGCTGCGCTGAAAAGTAAGTATCGTAATCATGGCGTTCAGGTGTATGCGAAAAACCTGCTCCAGGCCATGCGGTCTTTGGCGTCCAGATATGATCTGGAACTCATGCCATTTGTTTCTGCAAGTGAAGATGGTCCAGACCTGCAGAGCGAACCGGGATTCCAGCCGCGCAAAGCTCCCTTGCTGAAGTTTGATCGGCTTTGGCGTTATGGCGGCGCGGCCGCTACAGCGTTTTCCAGCGGCGCAGATATTATCTTCAGCCCCAACGCCGCTTCATTACCGATCAACGCACTTGTTCCGACGGTCACCACCATTCATGATGTTACCCCGATGGTGATGCCTTATTATTTGCACCGGATCAATCTGCTCCTGAAATTTCTTGTCTCACAATCAGCTAGATCATCGGCTGCGATTATTACTGTTTCAGAGCATTCCAAACGCGACCTTGTGCGAATCTGCGGTGTTCCTGAATCGAAGGTGCACGTTATCTATGAGAGTTGTGACTGCACTTTGTTCAATGGCGATCCACCTGCTCCAGGTTTGCTGCAAACAACGCTCAGCCGATGGAAGATCAAGAAGCCGTATATTTTGCATCATGGCGCGATCCAGCCGCGAAAGAATTTGATTCGTCTGATAGAGGCCTACAGGCAAGTTCTTGCACGAAACCGCAATCTGGATTGCGATCTTGTGCTGGCTGGGCCGTTTGCCTGGCAATATGAAGAAGTTATAGCTGCGGCACGAACTCAGGGTGAACGTGGAAGAGTAATATTGACTGGCGCACTTAGCGATGCGGAACTTGCCATGTTACTCAAAGGCGCGGTGATGGAAGTGATTTCTTCGCTGTATGAAGGCTTTTGCCTGCCCATGGTGGAAGCAATGGCATGCGGCGTTCCCACCATTGCCGCCAACAACTCATGCCTGCCAGAAATTTCTGGCGGGGAGCTACGCTATTTTGATCCATATTCGGTTGAGGAGATGGCAGCGCTTATTAGAGAAGTTTTGCTCCATCCAGATCTGCGAACAGAGCTTGCCCAGCGCGGCCAGGCATACGTACAAAGATACAACTGGCAGCTTTGCGCGGAAGAAACATTGACTGTGCTGGCAAAAGTGGCGCGTCATGGTTCGGCTGTCCATCAAAGCGCTGGAGTTGCCGTGTGAGAATTGCTGTGGATTCATGGACTCTGGCCAGCCGCTTTCGCTGCCAGGGAACATACGTCTACGCGCAGCGCCTGCTGCATGAGTTCAAACAGACCAGCGCCGGAGATTCCGGAATTTCTTTTGCGTTATTTGTTTCAAATCGAAATGGAAACGACGCATGGAGAATCGGGGCAGAAGGGAATTTTCATCTCAGCGCATCAACGCTGCTTGATTATGAGCGTGTATGGAGAATGGGCGGCGCCGGCCTTTCGGCTGTATGTGCTGGAGCGGATGTAATGTTTCTTCCAACCGCCGCAACCCTGCCGCTTGGCGGCACTCCTTCTGTTTGCACCATTCATGACGTAACTGCGGTTACCATGCCTTCCCAATCAGCAAGAGTGGTCGGATTGCAGCGTTTTATCCTGAAGCGTTGCGCAAAGCTATCCTGCGCACTGATTGCATGTTCTGAATGCACCAAGAAAGACATAGTTAGATTTCTTGGAGTTCCCGAAGAAAAAGTTTTTGTTATTTATAACGGTGTGGACCATT
>DASRCD010000515.1:0-2215 GCA_035653315.1 Candidatus Angelobacter sp. | reverse complement strand
CTGCTGCCATTCAGTAACGGCGGGCTTGGGCTCTTCCGCAAGGTGAATGACAAGGTTTTCCAACACTAGGCGCTTGCTGGGAGCGTTGGAGCGCAAAGAGAGATCAGCGCGGGCAATGAGCCTGAGTGCGCGGGTAAGCTCACGGCGGGATTTATAGCGGCGGGCCTGGCGGATCACGTCTTCCGCGGCAAACGGCGGCAGACGAAAGCCCTGCCACAGCGCCTGCCAGATAGCACGCGAATCGCGAACATTTTTTTCCAGAATGACCAGCATTTGCCGGAAGGTGCGGGCCAGCATATAAAGGTGGCCAATGGCGGCATCATCGCCTTCACTGGTGGAGAGCAACGCATCCAGCACGGCCAGGGCGCGAGGTTTGTCCTTGGCGGAAATGGCATCGGTGAGTTCATACAGAGAGCGTTGCTTGGCGGCCAGAACCATGGTTTCAACATCGCCCAGCGTAATCTGCTTTTTCTCGCCAACGTACAGAAGAAGCTTTTCCAGTTCACGGCTTACCAGCATCATGTCCGCGCCCAGTGCGTCCACCAGTTCACGCGCGGCGTCCTGTTCCATTTTTGCGCCCTGCTTTTGCGCTTCTTCCATCACCCAGCGGATGCCGTCGCCTTCTTCCACACGCGCCAGCTCCACAATGCCGCAGTATTCACCCAGGGTTTCACGGATGCGCTCATACCGGTCTTTGTCCTGCATCTCCATGCGGCGAACGTCAGCGGGAATGCTGATGTGGTCAGCGACAAAAATTAGCACGGCGTCAGGATTTGGGTCTTTCATGTAAGCCTCAATGGCCGCGAATTCCTCCGCATGCGAGCCGCGTCCATAAAGCTCTTTTACGCCGCGCACAAAGAAGACTTGAAACGGCGCCATGAGAGAAGGAGTGCGGGCGCGATCAAGGACTTCCACAATGCTCACGTCAGAAAGATCAAGATCGTGCAGGCTGAAGTCGCGCAGGTCAGCGGGAACAAGATGCTGCAACAGCGCCTGGCGGCATTGGTCGCGAAAGAAAACTTCATCACCGATCAGGACATACGCCGCGCGAAGCTTGCGTCCGGCAACTTCAGAGGCAAATTTCTCCGCTGGAGCAAAGCTGCGAATGGCCACTAAAAAGCCTCCATAATGTCGCTGACCAGCGTGCGGGCAAAATCCTGTGACATGCGCTGCAAGGCCGGCGTCTCTTCCTCAAAGAAGCTGGTGACTTCGCGCGAAACCTGGTACTGCTGGCGGAACGTATAGTTCGGGTTTTCAAAAAGAATGTGCCCGGAATGGTCCGCTAATGAAACTTTCATGGAAACAGTAACTACGGCGCTGGAGATGCGGCCTGTCTGCGCGTCATAAGTTAAAGGCGCTGCCTGCGCGGAAATTACGGTTCCTTTCAGCACGGCGTCAGACGATTCTCCGGGGTTATTCACCACCTGATAATGGGACCGGCTGAGAAATTCGCGGACCACGTCACGGGTAAGAATTTGCTCAATGCGATACGTCTGCGTCTGGTTCACAAACATGGGCACGGCAATGCTGCGCACGCTGGCAGGCAGTCGCGTGGCGTGGCCGGCTGTATGATAGCCGCAACCCGCAAGCGCGATAGCCATGCTCAATATGAGCGGAAGAAATCTCTTCACTGCACCTTTCCATGCGGCCGGACCGCGGCCAGTGCCATCGCGCAATCAGCGGCGGTCAGCGCGGCAAGCCGCAGGTTGTCCACTGCCGCCCAGAGCCAGAAACCGTTTTCGCGTGTCATGTCACTGCGCACAGCCACTAAGATCTGGTCTTTCCCTGCCACGTTCACGTTGCTGGGTGAATCCTCTGGCGAGCGAGTAATCTGCACATGCTCTCCGGCAAGGCAGCGGGCAAAATCTCCGGTTGAGATGCTCTTGTCCAACTCCAGATAAAGGGCAAAAGTATGAGCATGAAACACAGGCGATTGCACCATCATGATGGCGGGAATGGAAGCATTTTCCCCCAGCAATTTCCGCAAATGCTGCAGGATTCGCCGCTCCGTAATCTCAAACGGACGTGAAGCTCCTGCGCCGTAACGGTCAATCATGTTGAAGGCCACTTGTGCGCCAAAGACTCCGGTAGGCAATTGCTGGAATGAAAGCAGGTTTACCGTCTGCTCATGCAGTTCATCCATGCCGCGACGCCCCAACTCTGAAACAGGTTCAAAAATGGTGGCAACGCTGGCGCGTATCTCTCCCGCTTTGCG
>DASRCD010000514.1:0-2327 GCA_035653315.1 Candidatus Angelobacter sp. | reverse complement strand
AGCCGGAGAAAATTACGGAAGGCGCTAATAATTTCACGGTTTCTTTTGACGGCAAGAAAATGCTTTACAGCAAAGGCCGCAGGGAGAATATGAAGTGGTACATCGCTTCCGCCGTTGCGCCAGCCAGAGGTGAAAGCCCGGCTGCAGCCGCCAGGCCCGACACGCCGCTGAAGCTTACCCAAATGGAAGTGCAGGTGGATCCTCGCGTGGAGTGGAAAGAGGAATACAGTGAAGTCTGGCGCATTGAGCGTGACTTCTTCTACGATCCCAAATTGCATGGCCTTGATCTTCCCGCAACCAAAAAACATTACGAACCCTATCTTGAAAACGTGGGCAGCCGCATTGATTTCAGCTATCTGCTTTCAGAAATGCTGGGTGAACTCACGGTGGGCCACATGTATATCCGCACTCCAGCCGATCCGCCTTCAGAGCAGGGCAAAGTGGGCTTGCTGGGCGCGGATTATGCCATTGAAAACGGACGCTATCGTTTCACCAAAATCTATCAGGGTGAAAACTGGAACCCGCAATTACGTGCTCCGCTTACACAGCCGGGCGTGAACGTGCAGGAAGGCGAATATCTGCTGGCCGTGAATGGACGCGAACTGCGCGGCACAGATGAAATCTTTGAGCTGTTTGAAGGCACGGCGGACAAATCGACTGTGCTCAAGATTTCTGCCACGGCGGACGGCAAAGGCGCGCACACCGTTACGGTTGAGCCGATTGAATCCGAGGCGAACCTGCGTAACCGCGCCTGGATTGAAGGCAATCTGCATAAAGTTGACAAGCTGAGCGATGGCAAGGTGGCCTATGTTTACCTGCCAGACACCGGCTTTGGCGGCTATACATCCTTCAATCGTTACTTCTTTGCCCAGGTAGGCCGTGAAGGCGCGGTGATTGATGAGCGTTTCAATGGCGGTGGCTCGGCGGCGGATTATGTGATCGATTATTTGAAGCGTCCCCTGCAGAACTACTGGATGACGCGTGAAGGTCACGATTTCACCACACCTGTGGGAGCCATCTTTGGGCCCAAGGCGATGATCATCAACATGTATGCCGGCTCCGGTGGTGACGCGTTGCCCTGGTACTTCCGCGATGCCAAACTCGGGCCGCTTGTTGGCACGCGCACATGGGGCGGGCTGGTGGGAATTTATGACTATCCCAATCTCATGGATGGCGGCTCCGTAACTGCGCCACGCGTGGCTTTCTACAATCGCAATGGAGAGTGGGACGTGGAGAACCATGGTGTAGCGCCGGATTATGACGTGGACATCACTCCGAAAGACTGGATGAGCGGACGTGATCCGCAACTGGAGAAAGCAGTGAATCTTGTGATGGATTCGCTCAAAAAGAATCCGCTGCCTGTGGCCAAGCGCCCTGACTTCCCCAACTATCACAATCAGGGGGCAGAAGGAGTGCCTGCCGGCGGCAGCGGCAGATCAGAAAAGAAGAAATAAAATTGGGCTGAACTGAAGGGCGCTTCTTGTGTAAGCGCCCTTTTGTTTAAGCGCAGTCATATATCAGAAATGTTGTAGCAGTAACTTTGCGGCGCTTTCAGCGTAATGAGGAATTATGGGAAATAAACCAACTGGCTACTGGATTATGGTTCTGGTTGTTCTTGCGGCGATCGTGGCGTCATTCATGATGCGCTCTTCAGCAGACCCGCATATGCGGGACATTTCAAAGTATCTGGCCTACGGAGCAATCGCAATCTACTTGATCGGGCGTTTTTTTATTTTCAGAAGCAAACCGGACATCACGCCGCCAATGCCAAAAGATTGAGCACGGCTGTTTTGCCAGTTTATAAGCAGTCAGGGTGTTGTAGAAGAAGGTTAGTAATACATTGTGAGCCAGAGGCGTCCGGCTTCAAACAGGCAGATGAAAATGCCAAGACTGAAATAAAGATTTTGTGCGGTGCTATCGCTGGGCGGCGCGGGCAATTGCACGCCACGGCTGCGGAAATAACCATCCAGGGCGCGCTCATGCTGCATAATTTTGCTGGCCAGAGGCCGATGAAACAGGGCTATGAGCAGTCCCAGCAGCAGTCTTGTAATTTCTACGATCATGATTACATTAAGTTTAAGCATGCCATCTTCCAGCTACAATCAGTAGAAAAACCTAGTCAACTGCACGAAAGTCGCATTGAGCGGCCATTACCGCGTGTTAAAATCAGGGTCAGACCTTCCCATGAATCCTGACCTGGAAAGACTCATCGAACTCGAAAAAGTAGACCGCGAAGCCCTGCGGCTGACCGAAGAGGTTTCTGGCCTGCCCAAACGGGTAGCAGCCATTGAAGAAAAGCTGGCCGAGCACAAAGCCGCCGTGGAGAA
>DASRCD010000513.1:0-5075 GCA_035653315.1 Candidatus Angelobacter sp. | reverse complement strand
GCAATAAAAACAATCATGATGGAAATCATGGAAGAAACCATGAATCCCTTCAGGATTCTTGCCCGGGCAACGCGGGCTGACCGTATTGCCGCTTCAGAATAAAGATTCTGGGCTGCGTTGCAAATCACCGTAAGACAGGCATAGGTAAACAGAAAGACGAATAACCGCAGAGCAGGAGCAGTGTTTACATCGGCCATTGAAATACCGAGCAGTTCGCCCAGGAAATCGCGGGCCGAATAAGCCACAAGGCCGGAAATAACCACAATCAGAGCTTCCAGCATGGCCACAGCAGCACCAAGGCCTGTCCCCTTTTCATGGGACAAAGCGCGGTGCATCTGGGTCCCGGAAAAATGTGCCACTTCCAGGAGATTGCCCTGATCTTTCACTACTTCTTGCGTAGACACCTATAGCCCCTCCTACTGTGTCTCTTTCTATTCGTTACTGCATCTCATCCTGCTTCGCTGGCCTGCGAGCAAAAAAACCATGCCGTGAACCGGTATTTGTACGGCTTCGGCCAAAAACTTGTACGAGCAACATCCGTCTGGGATCATCATGGTCCCAGCGCTCCCACCAATTTTTTACAAAATAACCCAGGCATGCCAATGCCATACCAATAACAAAGCCGCCTAAAACAATCATCAACCAACTCGGCTGCTTCTGCTCAGGCGTGGACGCAGGATCAAGCACTTTGACTGTGGGAATTTCCTTGGCTTCCTGAATCCGGGCCATTTCATATTGCTGTGTCAGCATTTCAACAACCGTTTCCCGGATTTTTGTATTGCGATACAAATCTGCCCATTTCACGCCAAGCAGTGGCAGGTTTTTTACTGAAGGATACGGGTTGCTTGGATCTTGTGAAGCCGAAGGGTGGCCGGCATTGATCTTTGCCAGCGCTCGTTCCAATTCATTGATGTGCGCCTGAGCACTCTTTACACGAATGTTCTCATCCGTATAAGTTTCTTTCAGACCTTCCAACTGTGCCTTAGTCGCAATCAGTTCTCCCTGCAGGCGTGCAGCGGCTTCCACGGTAACCTTGGTCTGCTCAGGAACATCGAGCGCCATATTCGTACTGGCAAATTGGCTGAACTGCTGTTCCGCATCCTGAAGAGTCTTATTTTCTTCCGCCAGTCTCTGTTCAATGAAAATACGTTCGCGCCTTGCCGCAGAAGTAGAGACCCTGGCGGTAACTGCGTCTAATTCATCCACGTATGCTTTCGCCATGTCATGGGCCAGGTCTTTGTCCCGATCAATGACGCTGATCGCGATAACACCGCTCTTTTTATCTTCAGTGATGATTGTGCGGGAAGTCAGCTTCTTCCTGGCCGATTCCATATATGTGGAGCCGTATCTTTTTTTCAGGTCGAACCGGTCAATCAGGTCGTCTTTTACAGTGCGGCTGTCCAGCACTTTCATGAACACTGCGCCTGTAGTTTTTGCGCCCATAATGTCGCCCGCAAAACCCATGAGGGCCGGTGATTTAGACAGGGCGGGAAGCATGGCGGCCAGCCCTGAGGTGCCACTATCGGGAGGCATGATTTGGATTGTGCTTTCGTATTTGGGGTATCGCCAGGCTACCGGTATGGAAAGTACCAGACCAATGAGTCCCCAGCGAAGGATGCGGAAACGCTGCAGCCAAAGCCGGTACAATGCATCCGTCCAGCCTAGCCATTGTGAACTGGGTTTGGGCAGTTCCGCGCTTCTAGCTTCACTGGCTAAAACGTCTCTTTCGGCCTCGCTCAGCGGCATTCAATCCCCCACATACTATTTAAAGCGAGTCCAGAGAATATGTTTTGCCCGGATTCCAACGGGCCAAGTTTTTCAACACCCAAAAGATTTCCAATCCCTTCTTCCACTTAAAACATGCCTAAATATATAAAGTTGCAAATGAATTAAAAACTGTTGGCCGCAATTCCAAGCACAAAGCGCGCTGCCACCTTAATCCCTTAGCGCATTGGCATCCAACAAACCTATAATTTTGCTTAAGTTGCACTTTCGTAACCACTTTGAGCTTACCCCAACTTTAATTTTATTTTTATAAGGCAAACAGGTTACGAACCCAAATTATAAACCTTTTTGGGAAACACTTTCCTTTGCATGCCTCAGCTCAGATGTAATGCCTTTGATTCATGGAGTGTATCGAACTGGAGCAGCCGGGAACAGAATTGTGTCAAAACACTACAAGAAGCCCCCGCTTAGTAATTTCTAATCCCTCGGTCAGGCATGATGGATTTTCGTCAAGTTGAACTCTGGTTTACAAGATTTTCACAAAAGCTAAGTACGCCAGAATTCCCTGCGGTAATTTGACGAGAGCACCTGTTTCAATGATACTGAAACAAAAGAATCCCAAGTAGCTGGCATAAGGGATTTGTTTGCTTGGAGAAAAGCAAGAAGATGCAAATCTCTGTAATCGGTTCAGGCTATGTAGGCTTGGTTGCAGCAACATGCTTAGCGGAATTGGGCCACCATGTAATGTGCGTTGATGTTGACTCGGCTAAAATCGACGCGCTGAATGCAGGCGAAACACTGATCCACGAAGATTGCCTGCAGGAGCTTCTCAGCCGGCATCGTGGCATCAGGCTTTTCTTTTCAACTTCCATCCAGGCCGCTGCCCGGCAGTCGCAAGTGATTTTTATAGCGGTGGGAACTCCATCCGCAGAAGATGGGTCGGTTAATCTATCGTTTGTTGAGGCTGTTGCCCGCGAGCTTGCTCAATCGATTGATGGCTATAAAGTCATTGTCGAAAAAAGCACGGTGCCGGTCTATACCAGCGAATGGATACAAAGCACCATGACCCCGAAGGGTCGCAAGCAAGTTGAATTTGACGTGGTTTCCAATCCTGAATTCCTTCGCGAAGGAACTGCTGTTACCGACTTTTTATATCCTGACAGGATTGTTGTAGGCGTTAGCACTCCGCGCGCAGCCGGCATGATGCGCGAAGTGTATTCCTCATTGATTGATGGCAGTTATGCGCAACAGGCCAGCGCGGTACCCAAACCTGAGCGCGCCCGCATGCAGCCAATGTACATTGAAACTTCTCCCCGCAGCGCCGAACTCATCAAGCACTCCTCAAATGCTTTTTTGGCATTGAAAATTTCTTTTATCAATGCAGTCGCAAATTTCTGTGAAGCGGTGGGCGCCGACATTACAGAAGTAAGCAAAGGCATTGGAAGTGACAGCCGGATTGGCCCGGAATTCTTTCGCGCTGGAATAGGCTACGGGGGATCCTGCTTTCCTAAGGACGTGGCTGCGTTTCGAGCTGTGACACGCGAATTTGGCTTTGAGTTTCCCTTGCTGGATGAGATCAAAAGAATCAACGAGGAACAGCGGGCACGCTTTATCCGCAAAGTCAGCAGCGCCTTGCGGACACTCAAGAACAAGCGTCTTGGCGTGCTTGGTTTGGCCTTTAAAGATGGCACTGACGATGTGCGTGAATCGCCCGCAATCAAAATCATTGAACAGCTACTGGAAGAAAAATGCCAAATTGTTGCCTTTGATCCAGTAGCCATGGAGCGCGCACGGCAAATCTTAGGCAATAAAATTACTTACGCTCCTGACGCCTATGCTGCTGCGGAAGGCGCAGATGCCCTGTTGATTCTGACTGAGTGGAAAGAGTTTACCCATCTTGATCTAGGACACATTAAGTGCCTTCTGCGCTACCCCATAGTGCTGGATGGGAGAAATATTTTCTCGCAGGCGGAAATGGCCCAGGCTGGTCTTACTTACCACAGCATTGGCCGCCCATCGCATGAAGCGTCACATAATCTGTTAAAAAAAGGACACATCGCCCGGTAGATGTGTCCGGTATGCTCTGAAATTTATGGAGCTAAAAATCCGCTAAGAACTCGCCATTCACTGGCTTGTCGAACTCTCCTGGCCGCCATTACTAAAATTCAAGTTGCGCGTCTAACCTGAATCGGTCAGACTATGGGGGCCTGCAAAATCCAACACATCAATAACCGTCGAATCGAGGCTGTATGTCATTCTTTCACGATTTGAAAATTGCCATTCGCTCCCTGGCGCGCGCCCGCGCCCTATGGATTACCGTTGCTGTAACTCTTGCTTTGGGAATCGGCGCCAATGCGGCCATTTTTAGTGTTGTGCGCGGCGTGCTGCTGAAGCCGTTGGCAAATCGTGATGAAAACCGCCTGCTGTACGTGCGCCAGAGCGCACCCGGCATTAACGTGGATAACGCAACGTTCTCCGTTCCAGAAATCAAGGACCTGGATTCCGGGCTGAAGAGCATTCAGGAATTTGGCACATTTTCTGCGGTCAATTTCACCATGGTCGGGCTGGGAGACCCGCGCGAAATACGCGCAGGCGTGGTGGATGGCAACTACTTTGAAGTAATGGGCCTGCGTCCCGTGTTGGGACGCCTGCTTGGCCCAAAAGATGACGGCCCCAATGCACCCGGCGCTGCTGTGTTGACGTATCGGTTCTGGGTCAACTCATTGCATTCTGATCAAGGTGTGCTCGGCAAAGTGCTGAAGCTTGGAAGCTTTGATGGCTCGCGTTCCGCAACCATCGTTGGTGTTCTCGAGCCATCGATTCCTTATCCGGTTGAAACCGAAATCATCGCGAATATTGTTACAAGCCCGCATCACCTTTCCGCAACCATGGTGACCGGACGCGAGCATCGCATGACAGAGGTCTTTGCGCGTCTTGCTCCCGGCGCAGACCTTGAATCAGCAAAGGCTGAGTTGCATACCGTGTACGCCAATATGATCTCTGCGCATCCGGAAACTTACAAAGCGGGAGACCATTACAAAATAGATGTAACGCGTATGCACGATCAGATCAATTCGCGTGCCCGAACCATCTTATGGGTTTTGCTTGCTGCCTCCGGACTTCTCTTCATCATTGCCTGCTCGAATGTAGCCAACCTTATTCTGGCGCGCGCCGTGCGCCGAGAACCAGAGATGGCCGTCCGCGCAGCTTTGGGAGCGACCACGGCAGCGTTCCGCCGGTCACTGCTTGCGGAAGGTCTTGTGCTTTGCGGTAGTGGAGCGCTGGCAGGCGTAGCCATCGCCGCGCCAATGGTCAGCGTGCTGGCCCGGTATGCTTCACGCTTCTCGGTG
>DASRCD010000512.1:0-5123 GCA_035653315.1 Candidatus Angelobacter sp. | reverse complement strand
TGGCATGGCGTAATGGGAATGGCCGGCGAGCTGGGACACATGACTGTAATCCCTGAAGGCGAGCCCTGTGGATGCGGAAATCATGGCTGTTTAGAGCAATATGCGTCGGCCACCTCGATTCATCGTATGGCAAATTATGCCGCGGAACAGGGACGATCATCCTGCCTTGCTGAGCGGCGCAAAGCCGACCCTGAACTGAGCGCACGCTCCGTCCATGAATGTGCAACTGCCGGTGACACTGCCGCTATTGAAATTTTTCAAACTGTCGGCAAGGCGCTGGGGATCGCGCTTGCCAACCTGATCAATGCCTTCAACCTTCCCCGTTACATCATCGGCGGTGGTGTAGCAAAGGCCTGGGACCAGTTTTCCCCGGCTATGTTTCATGAGCTCCACGAACGTTCAATCGTTTTCCGGGCCGGGGAACAGGTAAAACGCAGCCATCGCTCCACTGAAGTAACGCCAGCCCTACTCCAAGACCGCGCCGGATTGCTGGGCGCCGCGCGTCTTCCCATGATTATGTGCGGGGCAAAATGCCGCAATTCAATGGCTGGATGAGACGCCTCTAAATCTATTTAAGTTAACTACTCTCTCCTGGCAATCCTTATCCTGCATTGTCATTTCCCATTTCGGAACAATGCCCAGCATCTCCAAATTTCTTTTAACATGATCTTGACAATCATACCGGCCTCTGCAAGAATTTTCGCCGTGTTTATGAAAACGTTTCAATAAACAGGTAGGTTTGTTTAATAAGCACACGGAATCAGGGAAAGACGAGTGTCTGTGTAGGCTGAAGGCCCGCACTCTTTGGAGGTCGAATGCTGCGTTCTCAAGTTTTGCAAGGAAGTCTCCACTCCTCCTGCTGTCACATTACAGTAGATGATGGGCGAAAAAACTTTAGCAAGGCACTCACAACGGGTGCCTTTTTATTTTGTCTGCTTTTCATGTTCATGCTGTCCAGCATGCTTCACGCGCAGGAAGTCACCGGCGCAATTGTCGGGACTGTGACCGACCCTAACGGCGCCGCTTTGAATGGCGCGAAGGTGACTGCAACGGACGTGGACCGCGGGACCACGCTGGTAGCTACCACGAACGATGTAGGCGCTTTTAATCTTCCCCACGTCCCGGTTGGCCGTTACAAAGTAACAGCTGAGATGAGAGGCTTCCGGACCGCCTCCAATCCGGCATTTGAAATTCTTTTGAACCAGACGGTCCGCGTGAGCTTTCAAATGAAGGTCGGCGAAGTTTCAGAAACCGTAGAAGTCAATGCAAGCGCCGAACTTTTGCAAACTGACACAACCTTGCTGGGCAACATCCTGGACAGTAAGGCTGCTACCGAACTTCCGCTCTCAACGCGCAACGTAAATCAGTTGACTTTAATCGCCGCGCCAGGCGTTGTAACACCCAACCTGTTTGGTTTCCAGGCGGCGCAAAACACCTTTGGAACCGGACGGCCCTATGTAAACGGTGCTCGCGAGCAGGAGAACAATTTCATTCTGGACGGCATGGACAACAATCAGCCTGACAATAACAATGTCGGCTTTGTTCCTGCGCCTGACTCTGTACAGGAATTCAATCTGATTACCGGCAATGCGCCCGCGGATTTCGGAAACTATCTGGGCGGCGTAATCAACGTCTCATTGAAATCCGGCACCAACAAATTTCATGGCTCTCTATACGAGTTTGCCCGTCGCGGTGGCTGGAATGCCAATAGCTGGACAAATAATGCGAATGGCATCGATCGCCCCGGCCTACACTGGGATGACTTTGGCGGCACAGTGGGTGGGCCCATTGTGAGCAATAAATTGTTTTTCTTTGCTGACTTTTCCGGGTCGCGCTTCTCTCAACCGGCGATTACCACGCAATTGCAAACTCTTTCAGCGGCGGAGCGCGTCGGGGATTTCTCGGCAATATGCACGGCCGGCTTTACAGGCGGTCTTTGCAATGACCCGACCCAGCAGCTTTTTAATCCGTTTTCCAGCGCTAATCCTGGGGCAAGAACACCTTTTCTGAATAATCAAATTCCCACCGGCCTGTTTAACTCAGCAACCAGGGCAATTATCACATCGCCGCTGTATCCAACAACGCAAGTGGCCAACAACGTACAAAACTTTGACACCAACTCTTATCAGGGCGATTTGAAAATTGATTATGTGCCTTCCGATAAAGACCACATCATGGGCCGCTGGTCACAACAAGCAGTTTCCAGCACACAGTCCAACAGCATTGGACTATTAGGCGATAACATCCGCGATTTCCCCCTCAGAAACATGGTGGTGGACTGGACACGGACAATCTCCTCTAATCTGGTCAATGATGCGCGCGTGGGATTCGCTTATTTTCCTGTAACAGAAGAGGTGCAAAATGCAACCGGACAGAACCTGCCGGCTTCATTCGGCATCGCCGGAGTGGCCGTCAACTTTCTGCCCCAAATCAGCTTCCTGGGCTCAGGCGTTCTTCCGGGACCAATTGGAAACGCTGACCTGGCTGAATCATTCCATGACACTACATTGCAATTTGAAGATTCAGTTACGTGGACGCATGGCAACCATGTGATCCATTCCGGAATGCAGGTTTTGCATTACATCATGAATGACTTGTATCCCGGCAACGCGGGACTCGCAGGACAGTTTAATTTCAACGGTCAATTCACCGGCAACACCGGTTCTACCGGAGGCAATGCAGTTGCGGACTTCCTGCTTGGGTTACCGGAGCAGGTATTACAGGGCAATGGAGGCGGCGGCAATAAATATCTCCGCAATACTCTGTATGGAATTTTTGCTCAGGACAACTGGCGTGCCAGGCACAACCTGACGCTTAATCTGGGCCTGCGCTATGAATTAACAACAGCGCGGACCACGAATAATGGGCAGGACGTAAATTTTGATCTCATCACCGGAGCCCCACAAGTTGGGTTTGGGTACAACACCTACAAGGGAATTACTAACTTTCAGCCAAGGCTTGGATTCGCATGGCAGCCTGGGTTTATGAAGGACACCGTGGTCCGTGGCGCTTATGGAATTTCCGGCTTCATGGAAGCAAACGGCGTAAATAATCTTCCTTACCAGAACCCGCCCTTTGTACAGGCACACACCGCAAACTTTGCCGGACAAGCTTTACCCGGCAGCACACTCGACCAGGGATTTGCCAATTTTCCGGCATCCGCTTGCACAGTGGCTTCTTTGGAGGCGCTGTCGCCGGCATGTCTCACCAGCAACACCCTGCATCTGACCAATCCTAACTTGCGTCCGGCTGTTGACCAGCAGTGGAACTTCAGCATTCAGCGGCAAATCGGCGCTAAGACGTCCATTCAGGTCGGATATGTGGGCAACAAGATTGATCACATGTCTGATATCTTCATCTTCAACCAGTTGCAGCTGATCTCTCCTGGAGTTACAGCTCCGGGTCCATTTGCCCAGGCACTGATTAATTGCTGCGGTGCAGGAAACTCGCCTACTATACGCTTTAACGATTCCAGCGGCATTCAGCGATACAACGCATTGCAGATCAGCGCAATCCAGCGCCCCTGGAGTGGCTTGGAATTTCAGGTGAATTACACCTGGTCCAAATGCCTTTCCAATAGCCTGGGATACTTCGGCCAGTTCGGTGATGAAGAAGCAATAACCGGTGTAAGCCAGACGAATAGCTCCTTCTTCTTCCAAGACAACTACAACGCGCTTGGTGATTATGGGCGGTGCATTGCCGATGTCGCGAGCTTATTCAATGGGTATGTCACCTATGATCTACCCTTTGGCAAAGGCCGCATGTTTGGCGGCAGCGCGGGTTCCCTTGCAAATACAATCATCGGTGGCTGGACTCTAGGCTCTGATTTCACGCTGCATTCCGGTTTTGCCATCAATCCTGGCGCTCCTGATCAATCCGGAACGCTCACCTCAGGGACCACACGTCCTAATTGCGTGCCCGGCGTCTCACAATCCGGCAGCGGTGATGTGGTGACTATTGGCGGTGTGACTGGAATCCAGTTCTTGAATCCAGCGGCCGTCAGTCTGCCTGCGGCTGGAACGTTTGGCAATTGCGGTGAAGGTTCATTCCGTGGCCCTTCCTTGAAAACCATGGACTTGAATGTGTCCAAACGTTTCGCGGTAACAGAAGGCTCAAACATTCTGTTGCGCGCGGAATTCATCAATCTTACCAATACCCCAATCTTCGGGGCGCCCAACGCAACATTTGGCCCAATCCTCAGCCCGCCGGGCGCTTCTGCTGTCGGAACCTTTGGATTCGTCAGCTCATCGAATCCAGGCCGTCAGGTCCAGTTGGCGGTGAAATACAACTTCTAGCGGAAGTTCGTCACTGCGGTTCACGCACGGGACCGGCCCTGAAAAAGCCGGTCCAACCGCAGACGGTAATGCCCCGCTGGATGTAAACAGTTTCTGGCGAGAACTCGTCAGAGCGGCGATGCGGAGCTATTACACCACGGGGTAAGTAGCTCCGCATTGAGCCGGTATGCGTCCATAGCCTTTCGCTCTACCAGCCCAATGGCGGACAAAATTTCATCAGCAGCCATCGTCGAAGAGCAACTTTCTGCGATCGTGCGGCTGCAACTTGGAGAGATCACATGTTGCTCACCTGGATTGATTGGCTTGTCATTGCCGGATACCTGCTGATCAATCTTCTGATCGGCATGTATTACATGCGCCGCTCCAGCGCCAACACTGAAGATTTTTTTCTTTCCGGACGCGATGTTTCCTGGTGGCTGGCCGGCACCTCTATGGTGGCAACCACGTTCGCGGCTGATACTCCACTTCTGGTAAGTGGACTTGTGGCAACCCAGGGCATTGCCGGGAACTGGATCTGGTGGAGCATGTGCCTGGGCGGCATGCTTACGGTCTTTTTTTTCGCGCGATACTGGCGGCGTGCTCAAGTCCTGACCGATGTTGAATTGGCAGAAATTCGTTACAGTGGCCGTCCTGCTGCATTCCTGCGCGGATTCAAAGCCGTATATCTCGGGCTTATCATGAATTGCCTCATCCTTGGCTGGGTAACAAACGCCATGGTGAGCATCATCTCTGTGCTTCTTGGCCCGGTTATTGCCCAGGGACGGGTACTGCATCTTTCCGCCGGTAATCATCAGTTTTTTTCTTACACGCTAGGTGCGCCGGCGCATA
>DASRCD010000511.1:0-2105 GCA_035653315.1 Candidatus Angelobacter sp. | reverse complement strand
GGTTCCACTGGAACACCCAAGGGTGTGGTGGTAACGCATACAGCTTTGAACAATTATCTGCAATGGAGCGTTCAGAATTATGACGTTGCACAAGGGAACGGCGCTCCCGCGCACAGCTCCCTGGCGTTCGACCTTACTGTCACCAGCATCTTTCCTCAATTGATCACGGGGCGCAGCGTTGTCTTTACTCCCGGCCAGCGAGACGCCGATAATCTGACGGGGATACTGCAGAACAGCAAGGGGCTATCCCTGGTCAAACTCACTCCGGCACATATTGACCTGCTGAACAACAGTCTAACTGCGGAGCAGATGAAGCAAAGCTCGCGGGCATTGGTTATAGGTGGAGAGGCCCTGAATTACGAAAGCCTTACTTTATGGCGCATTAACGCACCTCATGCCCGGCTAATCAATGAGTATGGTCCTACTGAAGCCACAGTAGGATGTTGCGTGTATCAGGTGAAACCGGAAGATCCATTTACCGGCCCGGTGCCGATCGGCAATCCAATCTGGAATACGCAATTGTATGTACTCGACAACTTCTTGCAGCCGGTGCCCATTGGCGTAACAGGAGAGCTTTACATTGCCGGGGATGGGCTGGCACGCGGATATTCACGTCGTCCAAGACTAACGGCTGAACGTTTTGTCGTAAACCCTTTTGGCGAGCCTGGAGCGCGAATGTATCGTACAGGCGATCTCGCCCGTTGGCGTGCTGATGGTCTTTTGGAATACGCAGGCCGTGCCGATCAACAAGTTAAGGTTCGGGGCTACCGGATTGAATTGGCTGAAATTGAAGCTGCACTCAAACAGCATCAGCGGGTCGCTGATGCTCTGGTTGTCGTGAGCGGCGAGAATGAAAAGAAACAATTGCTCGGCTATGTGATTCCGAAGATAGCAGACTCTCCGGCAGCAGCAGCCGGGCAGGTGGAACATTGGCGGCAGCTGTATGAAGCCACTTACGGTGAGAATGCTTCGCCTGATCTCGATTTTAACCTTGCCGGTTGGACTAACAGTTATACGGGTGAACCCATTCCTACGGACGAAATGCGTGCCTGGGTGGAAGCGACTGTGGCTGAAATCTTGAAGTTGCGTCCCAAACGGGTGCTTGAAATTGGCTGCGGTTCAGGGCTTCTGTTGACCCGCATTGCCCCGCACTGTGAAAGTTATCTGGGTATTGATTTTTCCGCGGAAGTGATTGGACAACTCGGGGCCTATGTTGCTCAGCGTCCGGACCTGGCCCAGGTGGAACTGCGCCAGGGATTGGCCCACGAACTTGATTTTCTGCAGGATGGCGCTGTCGATCTCGTTATTCTGAACTCGGTGATTCAATATTTCCCTGGCGTGGCGTATCTCCTTCAGGTGCTTTCGCAGGCGGTGCGCGTTACCGTTGCAGGTGGTCATGTGTTCCTCGGCGACGTGCGCAATCTGGCCTTGTTCGATACTTTTGCCGCATCGGTGCAGATGTTCAAGGCTCCGGGGTCGATGAATGCTGAACGTCTGCGTTCGTCAGTCATTCAGGCCAGATACAAGGAAGAGGAACTTCTTCTGGATGCGGAAATCTTTTCGGAACTCGCGCGTCGCATGCCGGGCATTGGCCGCGCGCAGGTTGCCCTGAAAGCCGGTGCATATCGCAATGAGCTCAGCAGCTTCCGTTATGACGCTACACTGACTATTGGCGAAAAATTTCAGATTGCTGAGCCGGACATCTGGCTTTCATGGGACAAGTCTGGAGACTGGAAAGTGAAGCTGCAGGAACAGTTGGCCAGCAAGAGAGAAAAATCCATCGGAGTTCGCGGAATTCCAGATGCGCGCGTAGCCGGACCGGTTGCGGAACTGAAAATGATCTTGCGCGATGACGGAACTGCTACAGCAAAACAGATCCAGTCTGCGGCTCAGGCTGCGGAAGGTGAAGATCCAAATATAGTAGTGCAACTTGCGCGAGAGTTGGCTGTTGATCTGGCATGGCAGGGCTTTGGACCGAACGGCATGTATAACGCCATCTTTAATCCTGCCTGGGTTCCGCAGGAAAAAATTGTGGAAGCTGATCTGGAGGATTATCGCCGCTTTGCCAATTCACCCGCTCAGCCTGCTGGTGATCTTGAGTTGGC
>DASRCD010000510.1:0-9054 GCA_035653315.1 Candidatus Angelobacter sp. | reverse complement strand
TCGGAACCGAAAGGCAACTGCTTACCACGGATGAACACAGATGTCACGGATTGAATCAGGGAATCGAGAAAACTGTCTAGAGGGTCCCTTACCACGCTCGGGATAAAGCAAACTGTCTATAGAGTTCCCTCGCTGCTCGGGACAAGACAAACTTAGCTGCTAGCCACTAATTGCCAGTTGCTAACAGCTAAATATCGTACTTCTTCAACAAATGCCGGAAAGAGCGATAGGAAACATTCAGCAGTTCTGCGGCGCGGATCTGGACTCCGCCGGATTGCTGCAGGGCAGACTCAATCAGTGAGCGCTCCACTTCCGCCACATACTTTTCAAAGTCCAAGCCATCGGCGGGAACGTTTGCTGCTGCCCCGTTTGGCGCGGCGGCAGCGGCGCGGGTACGCGGACGGTCGGCATCCAGTTCAACCTTCAACTCGTTTGTGGTTTCCATGGCAACGGCCCGCTCAATGGTGTTCTCCAGTTGGCGCACGTTACCGGGCCAGTCAAAACCAGCCAACGCCGCCAAAGATTCCTGGCGGATGCGCAGAATACTTTTCTGGGCCGCGCTGGCGTACTTCTTAAGAAAGTGGTTGGCCAGCAATTCAATATCTTCGCGACGCTCACGCAATGGCGGCACCTGAATGGGAATGACGCTCACGCGATAATAAAGGTCCTCACGGAACGTGTTATTCGCGACCATTTCCTGCAAGTCTTTGTTCGTGGCGGCAATTACGCGCACATCCACCGGCATTTCCTGCGTTCCGCCAACGGGGCGGACGGTGCGCTCCTGTAAGACGCGCAGCAGCTTCACCTGCATGGGAAGGCTCATCTCGCCGAGTTCGTCAAGGAAGATGGTCCCCTTGTCCGCTACTTCAAACAGCCCGCGCTTGTTCTGGCTTGCGCCGGTGAATGCGCCTTTCACGTAGCCAAACAGCTCGCTTTCCAGAAGTGTTTCAGGAAAGGCGCCACAGTTAATGGAAACAAACGGCTCATGGGCGCGCGGTGAGCAGGCGTGCACGGCCCGGGCGACCAGTTCCTTGCCGGTGCCACTCTCTCCATAAATCAACACAGTGCTGCTGGTAGGAGCAACAGTGCGGATAGTGGATTTGAGCTTTTCCAGTGCCGGACTGCTGCCAATGATGTTCTCAAGCGAGTTGCGGGTAGCGGCATCACGCTTCAGGGCGAAGTTCTCGCGCTGCAGCATCAGAGTTTCCAGGGCGCGCCCAATGGCGATCTTGAGCTCTTCCAGCAGAGCAGGGCCTTTGTGGATATAGTCGAAAGCGCCGCCCTTCACTGCCTGCACGGCTGCTTCATAGTCCTCCACGGCGGTAATCAGGATGACTGAGGTTTCCGGCGAGGCCTGCCGCGCAAAACGCAGCACCTCAATGCCATCGGTCTGCGGCATTTTGATATCAGTAATCAGTAGCTCATAATTGGCGGAGCTGAGCTTCTTTTTGGCCGCTTCGCCGCCATTTACTGTCTCCACGCGATGCCCGTCTTTGCGCAGAGAGATATCCAGCATTTCGCAAATGGAGCGCTGGTCATCGCACACAAGAATGCTAGCCATGCGATACCTCCGCGTTCACCTGAGTCAGTTCGGAATCAGCTTCAGCAGCCCTGGCGTGCAGCATTTCCAGAATAAATTCCGCGCCTTCGCCCAGAGTGGATTGCACATAAATCTTTGCGCCGTGCGCCTGCACTATTTGATACACAATGGCCAATCCCAGGCCGGTGCCGCCTTCAAACTGCGATTGAAACGGCTCAAAAATCTTCTCAGTAAGCTGGAGAGGGATGCCAGGCCCGGTGTCACGAATGCCGATGCGCAGAAAATCACCTTCCACCCGCACGGAAACGGTAATGACGCCTTTACCTTTCATTGCGCGAACGGCATTTTCCAGCAGGTTCCAGAACACCTGCTTCAGGCGGTCAGGATCGGCGGCAACAAAGGCCTCAGGCAAGGCGTATTCGCGCACGATCCTGAGATCCTGCGTCTGCGAGCGGTTCGATAGAAGAACTAATGCGTCTTCCATAAGAGGAATCACGTCCATGCGGGAAAATTTAAAGCTCTTTTCGCGCGAATAAACCAGGAAGTCAGAAATAATGGAATTCAAGCGTGTAGATTCACGGGTAATGATATCGACCAGGGTTTGCTGGTCGTCATTCAAAGCTGTAACTTGCGAAAGCACATTGATGGAGCCGGCAATGGATGCCAATGGATTGCGAATCTCATGCGCAATTCCGGCAGCCAGCCGGCCCACAGCAGCCAAGCGGTCACGCATACGGACTTCGCCTTCAAGGCGGCGCAGCTCAGTACGATCTTCAAAGGTGTAAACGTAGCCGATGGTCCCCTGCTCCGGCACGACCAGCGCAGTCACGTTCATATCAAAAGTTTTTTCTTTTCCGGCAGGAGTCAGTCCCCGGACTTCACACTGCGCGGAAGCTGATTCCAGGTTGGGCAGCCTGTCCATAAACAGATCAGAGATGTGGCGCCCATAAACAGAAGAAGCGGTGCGCTCCAGCAGCTTCTGTCCGGGAGCATTCACCAGCGTAATGCGGCCTTCCAGGTCGGCAGTGATCAAGCCGCTCCGGATGGAGTGAATCACATTTTCATGCAGAGCCTGCAAGCTAAGCAGTTCACCGCTTTTGTCCCGAAGCTCCATGCCAGCCTGGCGCAACTTTGCCGCCAGCGCGCTGGAAAGATGCGCTACCGCCAGATACGCGCAGAAATTGACCAGCACCACAACCTGAAGAGATTTCAGGTCGCCGTGAGGGGAAATCTGGAAGCTGGGAATACGCTCAAAGTAGGAAAGCTCCAGCAGCGTGCCAAAGCAGATAAACGAGATTGCCGCGGTCAGGTAAGCCCAATAGCGCGGGAGAAGGATGCTGGCAACAATGATCACCAGCGGATAAAGAAAGTTGAAGAAGGTATCAATGCCGCCGGTGACATAGACAATGGAAGTAACAAAAGCCAGATCGGTAAAAATCTGGATGATGGATTGCGCCCTGTATTCATTCCACAGGGATTGAAGAACAAAGAAGAAAAATGAGACGGTAAACCAGGTAACAATGATGGTTTCAAACAGCCGGACCGGAACATTGTTTGGGGTGAGATTGACGATCAGCAGTTCAACAGCAAGCAGAAAAGAAATAATGACGACACGAACTTTTACAAGCCATGCCAGCCATGCCCGCTCATTGAACCGGATATCTCCCATCTCCGCCTTGTTCTTATGCCTTCTCTTTCTATTGTAAGACCCGCCGGAACAGCTGGCGGGTCTGAATATTGCGTGTCTTCTCTGGTACTTCAGAGAGGTGCTTATCCAGAGAGCTTGGAAATCATGGAGAAGAGCGGCATGTAGAGAGAAACCACGATACCGCCGACGGCGACGCCGAGGAAGCCGATCATGATGGGTTCCAGCAAGGTCAGCATGTCCTTGGTGGCAGCGTCCACTTCATCTTCATAAAAGTCGGCGATCTTCTGCAGCATTGCATCCATGGCGCCGGTGGCTTCACCCACGCCGATCATCTGCGTAACCATGTTCGGAAAGACGCCGCTTTCCTTCAGCGGGTCAACAATCGTGCGGCCTTCTTCCACCGCCTTGCGCACTTTCATGAGCGCATCTTCAAGAACGGCGTTGCCTGAAGTTCTTGCGGTGATGGTAAGGCCTTCCAGAATCGGCACGCCGGAGGTGATGAGAGTACCGAGAGTACGGGTAAAGCGGGCCACGGCAATCTTACGCAGCACGCTGCCAAGCACGGGCAGGTTCAACAGCATCTTGTCGAACATGTAACGGCCCTTTGGATCTTTGCGGATGTACTTAACACCGACAATAGCAAAAATAAGCATGGCCAGCGCCAGCCACCAGAAGCGGCCAACAAACCGGCTGAGGCCGATAACGATGGCTGTGGGCAACGGCAGGTCCACACCCATGCTGTTAAACATATTGGCGAAGATAGGCACCACGAACTTGAGCAGGCAGCCCACAACCAGGCAGGCAATGGAAATAACCGAGACCGGATAGATCAGGGCTGATTTCACCGCGGACTTGAGCTTTACGGCTTTTTCCACGTAAGAGGCAAGGCGCTGCAGAATGGTATCGAGAATACCGCCCGCTTCACCGGCTTCAATCATGTTGGTGGTAAGATCGTCAAAAATCTTGGGATACTGCCGCATGGCATTGGAAAGCGTGGAACCGCTCTCAACGCTCTGGCGCACGCCGGTAAGGCACTTCTGGAAGACCTGATTTTCCTGGTTCGCAGCCAGAATTTCCAGGCACTGCACCAGGGGCAGGCCAGCGTCAATCATTACGGAGAATTGACGGAAGAATATGGCTGTGTCCTTGATGGGCACTTTGCCTGTGCCAAGTTTGGGCAAAGTAAATTCCTTGCCTTTTTCCTTGATGGCGCCCGGCGTAATCCGCTCGCGGCGCAGTTGCATGGTGACCGCGGCTTTGCTATCGGCTAACCGTTCCCCGGCAATTCTTTTGCCCTGGGCGTCAGTGCCTGTGAATGTAAATACCGGCATACCCAATACTCCTCTCGTCCTTTTTGCCTACCTGTTTTCCAATGAGCAAGGGGGAGTTGGAAAATTTTATCGGCGCTGCGACGTTGCGGCCGCAACTTTTGTGGCCTGTACGCCACGGTTAATCATGTCTTGTAACTCATCCGGCATGGAAGAACGCGCCAGCGCGGTCTCAAGCGTGATGGCTTTCTGGAAATACAGAGTCGCCAGAGACTGGTTGAAGGTCTGCATGCCAAACTTTTCCTGCCCTGACTGCATGGAAGAATAAATCTGGTGGATTTTGTCTTCACGAATCAGGTTTCTTACTGCCGCGTTGGGAACCAGGATTTCCATTGCCATGGCGCGGCCTTGCCCGCCTACGCGGGGCAGCAACGATTGGCAAAGAATTCCTTCCAGCACCAGCGAAAGCTGCGCGCGAATCTGCGACTGCTGGTGTGATGGAAAAACGTCAATAATACGGTTGATTGTGGACGCCGCTGAATTGGTGTGCAAGGTGCCGAAAGTCAAGTGTCCGGTTTCCGCAATGCGCAGGGCCGATTCAATGGTTTCCAGGTCGCGCATTTCGCCGATCAGCACCACGTCAGGATCTTCACGCAGCGCGGCGCGGAGCGCGTTGGTAAATGAATGCGTGTCCGAGTGCACCTCACGCTGGTTGACCAGGCAGCTCTTGTTCTGGTGCACGAATTCGATGGGATCTTCAATGGTAATAATGTGATCGTGGCGCTCGGTGTTGATCTTATCGAGCATGGCGGCAAGCGTGGTGGACTTGCCGGAACCTGTGGGGCCTGTAACCAGAATCAGCCCGCGAGGCTTATCACACAATTTGGAAATGACCGGCGGCAAGTTCAACTGCTGGAAGGTCTTGATTTCAAACGGAATCACGCGGTAAACCGCGCCTACCGCGCCGCGCTGATTGAAGCAGTTACCACGGAAGCGGGCCAGGCCTTTCAATCCGAAAGAGAAGTCGAGTTCCAGCGTTTCTTCAAAGCGATGCTTCTGCGCGTCAGTAAGAACGCTGTACGCCAGTTGCTTGGTTTCTGAAGGCGTCATCGGCGGCATATCCAGCGGCTGCAAATGCCCGTGCACGCGGACCTGCGGCGGTGAATTGGTAGTGATGTGAAGATCGCTGCCACTCATATCCAACATTTTCTTTAACAGATCGCTTAATGTGACATTCATTGGTTTACCTGTTCTTCCTAATACCTCTTGGCTTTAGCTCTTAGCTCTAGCCTGTTTGCTTTCATCTGCTTTAGCTGGGCTGATTGCCCGCTGCTCATTGCTTTAGTGCAGCGTTTCACGCGCTACTTCTTCCAGCGTGGTAACACCTTCTTTTACCTTGACCAATCCGCTGCGACGCAGCGTGATCATGCCGCGTTCAATGGCTTTCTTTTTCAATTCAACCGCTGAAGCCCCGATTAAAATCAGCTCACGGATTTCATCGTCAACTTCCATAACTTCATATAGGCCAGCGCGACCTTTGTAACCAGTCCCGTTACAAATGGTGCAACCCCTGCCTTTGAAAATTTTTACCGTCTTGGCCTCTTCCGGAGTAAAACCAGCGTCAATCTTGGCCTGCGGCGGCATGGGCACTTCTTCACGGCACTCAACGCAGATGCGACGAATCAGTCGCTGCGCACAAATGAGGTGCACGGCCGTGGCAACCAGAAAAGGCTCGATTCCCATGTTCATCAGACGGCTGATGGTTTCCGGAGCGCCGTTGGTGTGGAGCGTGGAAAGAACCAAGTGGCCGGTGAGTGCGGCTTTGATGGCGATTTCCGCGGTTTCAAAGTCGCGAATCTCACCGACCAGAATTACGTTGGGATCCTGGCGGAGAAAAGCACGGAGCGATGCGGCAAAGTTCAGGCCGATGGATTCTTTCATCTGCACCTGGTTCACGCCATGCAACTGGAATTCAACCGGGTCTTCCGCCGTCATGATGTTGGTATCTGGCTTGTTGAGCAGAGAGACGGAAGAATAAAGAGTGTTGGTTTTGCCTGATCCGGTGGGGCCGGTCACCAGCACCATGCCGTATGGCTTTAATACCGCGCGCTGAAATTTTTCAAGAGACTCTGGCTCAAAGCCAAGCTTAGTCATGTCAAGCCGCAGGTTTTCTTTATCCAGCAGCCGCATGACAACTTTTTCGCCCCAGAGAGTCGGCAGGCAATTAACGCGAAAATCGAGCTGCTTCTTCTTCCCGCCGATCTGCATCTTCAACATGATGCGGCCGTCCTGGGGCAGTCTTTTTTCGCTTATGTCCATCTTTGCCATAATTTTGATACGGCTTGTAATGGCGTCCTTCAACTTCATGGGCGGGGACATGATGTGCTGCAACACGCCGTCAATGCGGAAGCGGACGCGATATTCTTTTTCGTAAGGCTCAATATGGATGTCACTGGCGCCGCGCTTGACCGCGTCCGTCATCACAATATTCACCAGCTTCACGATGGGCGCTTCATCGGCGGATTTCTCCAGCTCGTTGAGGTCCATCTCCTCTTGCTCGGCCTGCAACTCAACGTCGGCCTCTTCGCCCATCGACGCCAGCAGCTCATCTACGTTTTCATTCTGCTGTGAGCCGCCGTACGCCTTCTCAATGGCCTCCATGATCGCCGACTCACTCGCCACCACCGGCTCAATATTGAAGCCGGTCATGAACTTGATGTCGTCCATGGCAAACACATTCGTCGGATCGACCATTGCAATTGTCAGCGACGCGCCTACCCGGCTCAGCGGCAATATCTGGTAGCGCTTGGCCGTCTCTTCCGGGATCAGTTTCACCACGGAGGAATCAATTTCAAAATATTGCAGGTTAATCGCCGGCACGCCGTACTGCCGCGAGAGAAAGTTTGTGACTTCCTCATCGCTCACAAATCCCAAATGGACCAGCGTAGACCCCAGGCGCGAATTCGGCCCAGCCTCGCGCTGCGCCTTCAACGCCTTATCAAGTTGGTCTGACGTGATGATCTTCTCTCTTACCAGAAGATCGCCTAACCTTTGTGACATATTGCTTGCAGGTCCTGGAATGAATTACTCAAGCGCACCCTGTTTGAAGTGGCCGATGGGGGACAGCCGCTGGTTCTGGAGAAAACCTGAGTAGGCCGATTGTCATCCGCGTGACATTAATTGTCAATCAGCCGTTCCCCTCTAAGGTTCATGCACTTACGGAGAAAGTAACCTTCTCTAAAACATACTTAAGGGAAAGCACGGAGAGAATAAATTCACTCCCCTCACGCATTCCGCCCAGCGCTACAGTCATCCCTAGCGGGATCACCTTAAATCCCAATCCTCATCCTTGTACTTCATTCTGGTGCTTCATTCTTGGCTCCTCCCCTGCTCCCCACCACGGGCAATTGGGGCAATTTCCTGGCGCTTCTCCGTGCCTCCGTGTCTCAGTGGTCGATGGTTTTGATTTGTTTTATTTAGCTTTTGATTTTCCCAATGCAGATCCAAAATCCGTGCCATCTGTTTATCCGTGGTAAGCAGTTGCTTTTGATTTTCCCGCTGTCGTGCGATGTCAGCGATGATCCGATAGCGGCGATCCCAATCTGCTTCCCGCTCACCCGATCACGTGCGATCACCCGATCCTCCTTTGCGTTCTTCGCTGTTAAGCCTTTTGGATTTTTTCAATCGCCACTTTTGGCAATTCCGGCGATTTTGGCAATTTCTATTTTGATCCGCGTTCATCTGCGCGAATCAGCGGTAAGCGCTTCTTGTTTTTCTCCGTGCCTCCGCGTCTCCATGGTGAAAGAGTTCTGTTTCCCGATGTCGGTGATTCTTCAGCAGTTCCGCTTCGGTCTCCCCGGTTACCTTTGTACCAAGCACCATGCACAATTTCGTCGCTCTATGCGCCTTGCATTAGTAAAGTTTTACCTGCAATGCCACACAAATACCTCTTGAAAGAATTTGAGGATTTCGCTCGAACGGGCCCTGAAGCAAGTGCCATGATGCAGCGCATCTCTCAGCGTATTCACCTGCATATATCCCGCTATAACTGGGTGGGCTTTTATCTGGTGGATAAAAATGATTCTTCCACGCTGCTGCTGGGGCCGCATGCGGGCAGCTTTACTCCCAATCCAAAAATTTCTTTCAATGATGGTCTTTGCGGGTGGGCCGCCTCCTTGCGCCGCACTCTTGTAGCGGACAACGTGGCCCAGGAGCCCCGCTATATTCAGGCTTCAGACCTGGTGAAATCGCAGATTTCCGTGCCTGTGCTGGTCAATGGCTCTGTGATGGCGGTGTTCAACGTGGAAAGCTATTTTCTGGCCGCCTTCAAGGCTGATGTGGAGTGCAACTTTGTGGAGAACTGCGCCAGGCTGGTGGCTTCATGCATGCCAAAAACCACGGCACAACAGGCTGCCTTCGCCCACGTTTAGCTTCATTTTTTGCTGAAAAGATCGCCTTGTGCGCTGGTAAAAGCGCTTACTTCTTCCGCGCATTCAGGGCCGTCATTCTCCCCGCGGTTCACGGCATTGCTTACCGGATAAACTTTCATCTCTCTGCCGTCGAACGGCTTCAGCAGTTCTGCGACGCGCTCCGGATTG